>JACZJJ010000012.1 GCA_014860625.1 Bacteroidales bacterium
CAGCGGGTCGAAATTTTGTGTTCCGTAGGAGAAAAATGCGATCCCGCAGATGATGATACTCAGGGCGCTGGTCCACAGAAGTAACAGAAACAGGGCCGAAATGATGTTCTCTTCGGGCAGGATCTTATTTCCGATATGGTAGATGGTCGATCTCCGGATGCCAAATTGCGTAAACCCGATCACGATGATGGGCACCACGATGATGGAAGAATAGATGCCGAATCCGGCAGCTCCCAGGATCCTTGAAAGCATGATCCCGATCAGCAGGTTGCTGAAGGTGACGGCAAGGTTGCTGCCGAAGACACTGACGATATCTTGAAAATACGATCGTTTGGCCACGGGAAGGGAGTAATCAGTAAAACTTTGCTAAATTCGCACAAAAATAATTAAACACAATTCTTAATTCTAAATTCTGAATCCAAAATATCTAATTCTCTATTAATCCATCTCCAAACCCTCAAATTACTGAATCGCAAAATCGTCACATCGCCACATCATCACATCGTCACATCAAATGAACATTCCCTTCAACAAACCCCACATCCCTCTCATCTCCATGAAATACATGGTGCAGGCGGCGATGTCGGGAACCATTGCCGGGAACGGGAAATTTACGAAACGGTGTCACCGGTTTTTCGAAGAGGAGTTCGGCTTCCGTAAAGTCCTCCTTACCTCCTCCTGTACCGATGCCCTGGAGATGGCTTCTATCTTAACCAATATCCAGCCGGGCGACGAGGTGATCCTGCCCTCCTTTACCTTCATGTCTACTGCCAACGCCTTTCTGCTGCGGGGAGCTAAGCTTGTTTTTGCCGACACGCTGGCATTGGTCCCCAACATCGATCCGGATGAAATTGAGAAGCTGATCACACCGGCAACCCGGGTGATCGTGGTGGTGCATTACAGCGGTCTTGCCTGCGAGATGGACCGGATCATGGAGATCGCCGGCCGGCACAACATCCTGGTGGTGGAGGATGCCGCACATGCCATCGAATCCTATTACAAAGATGAACCTCTGGGCTCCATCGGGCACCTGGGGGCTTTCTCGTTTCATGAAACAAAAAATATCATCTCCGGAGAGGGAGGGATGCTGGCAGTGAATCATAACCCATTTCTGGAACGTGCCGAGGTCATCTGGGAGAAAGGGACCAACCGCGCGGCATTTTACCGTGGCGACGTCGATACATACGGATGGGTCGACATCGGCTCCTCCTTCCTCCCTTCCGATGCCATGGCTGCGTTTCTCTATGCGCAGATAAAGCGTTTCCGGAAAATCCAGCGGCAGCGGAAATGGATCTGGTGGGAGTACCATGAGCGCCTGTTGCCACTTGAGGAGAAAGGTTTCCTTCTCCGGCCTGCCATCCCCGAACATGCCACCGTGAACGGCAACATGTTCTACATCACCCTCCCCGATAAATCAACGCGCGACGCCCTGCTCGACCACCTGAGGAGTAACGGCATCCAGGCCGTTTTCCACTACTTCCCTCTTCACAGCAGCCCCTATTTCAAAGAGAAGCACGACGGCCGGGCTCTCCCCAATACCGACCGCTTCTCCGACACCATACTTCGTTTACCCTTCTTCTACAGCCTGAAGAGGAGGGAGGTGGAGTATATCGTTAAAGAGATAGAAAAATTCTTTAATTGACGCACCTCACCCTAACCCTCTCCTCAAGGAGAGGGAATAACTCCCCTTCTCCTTGAGGAGAAGGGGCCGGGGGATGAGGTGGATAGACCCCAGAGAAGGGGCCGGGGGATGAGGTGGATTAATTACTTCCTCCACACCGGCAGCCTCCCCGGCGTTACAGGTGCACCCAGCGCCTCAACAGCAGCTTCCAGTGCCGGAAGCTCAACCTCTCCGATCTCTTTTACCTGGTCATAGACCGGAGGGAACTCCTCCTCCAGGATCGCAAAAGTCGTTATTGATGTTTGGGTAGGATCTCCGGTCGATGACCAGGAGGTCCAGGTCAGCTTGCCTAACCGGTCATTCAATGGCACAGGCGCCGGCGGATTCTCTTCGTCGCTGGGCTTGTCGGAACGGCGGTTGAAGGTGACGTTGAGGATGGCATCGAGCCTGAGCTGCAAGTCTCTTGCCTGTTTGATCAGGTCAGGAGCACCGCCAGGTACACTGTTCAGGGCCATCAACAGGTCGTTCGTGCGGTCCAGCAATTTTTCGGCATAATCTTCCGTGCCGCGCATCACCCGCGACAGTTCGGCCACCTGGTTGTGGAAAGCTACCATGGCTGAGCGGTCAGCAGCAGGCAATGTGGTATTTTCAAGAGGAATGACCTGGAATTCAACCGGTCCGGCAATCTGCCTGGTTTCACCTCCAACTGTCATGGAGAGCGAAACGGAATAGGTTCCCGGCATTGCCAGAACTCCGCTTCCGTTGTCTTTCTTCGGATCCCACGATTCGCCGGCATCTACCGAACGGGTCGACTGGTACTTCAGGTCCCAGTTCTCCCGACTGATGCCTTCGCTGGCCGACTTGTGGAAAAGCCTGACAGGCGTACCTGAGGCATCGCTGATGGTGAAGGTAATGTAAGGAGCAATCTCCAGCTTCTCTTCCCGGAGTTCCGCTTCGGTAGGCTGCGGAATCGGTTTGCCCTCTTTGAAGAGCTCCTTCTCCTTTTTCTTCCTGATCTGCTTTTTCGTCTTGGGAACCTCTTTGACATGGTAGGTGAAGATGGCGCCGAAATCGGGGTTCTTCGCTTCATATACGGAGGAGCCCTGGCCATATTTCCCGCGGGTAGGGAGATACATCAACGCATCCTTTACAGGGAAAATATATCCCTCCTTGCCGAGGGTTTCCTTGTTCAGCTCTCTCAGTGGAGAGTAGTCGTCAAGGATGTAAAATCCCCTTCCGAAAGTGGCCAGTACCAGGTCGTTTTCACGTTTCTGGATAGCAATGTCTCTCACAGAGATTGTAGGAATCCCGGATTTCAGCTGGATCCAGTTTTTTCCTCCGTCAACCGTAAAAAAACAGCCGAATTCCGTCCCCACAAAAAGCAGGTTGGGATCGGTAACGTCTTCCTGGATCGAGTGAATGGTATGGTTTTCAGGCAGATTCCCGGCAATGGAGGTCCAGCTCTTCCCTTTGTCGGTACTCTTGAGCAGATAGGGTTTGAAGTCGTCGCGCAGGATGTTATCAAACGAGGCATACACCACATTTTCATCAAATTTTGATGCGAGGATGTCGCTGATATAGGTGTTCTCAGGGATTCCGGGAAAAGAGCTGATCTTCATCCAGTTTTTTCCGGCATCTTCTGTCACCTGGATCAGTCCGTCGTCGGTCCCCACGAAGAGCAGGTCCTCTTTTACCGGAGACTCATCCATTGAAACGATCTCACCATAAAGGGATGTGGAGACATCTTTCTGAACGGCATCAACACTCCAGAACTTATCCATCACCGGCCAGGTATTGCGGTCGATCTGTGCGGTGAGGTCGTCGCTGATCACTTCCCAGGTGTTGCCCCTGTCGTCGCTGCGGAACACCTTGTTTGCTGCACAATAGAGGCGTGTATGCGAATGCGGGCTGATGATCAGAGGCGTATTCCAGTTCCACTTGTAGCTGTTTTCTCCTTTTCTCGGTTCGGGCCGGATGTCGACCGACTCTTTGCTCTGGCGGTCGTAACGAACCATATATCCATACTGTGCCTCGGCGTAAACAATGTTGGGATCTTCGGGATCGATCTGCGACCAGAAGCCGTCGCCACCGTTGGTTACGAACCATTCGTCGCTGAGTACGCCGCCCCGGCTGGTATTTTGTGAAGGGCCTCCCATGCTGTTGTTGTCCTGGGTACCACCATAGACGTAGTAGAATGGTTCGGAATTGTCGACCTGTACCCGGTAAAACTGCGTTACGGGGAGGTTGGATTTAAAGATGAAATTTTTACCGGCATCGAATGTTTCATAGATGCCACCATCGCCGCCAATCATGAAATGATGGGTATCCTCCGGATCGATCCACATGGCATGGTCATCCACATGACGATCATTGTTGCCAACACGGTTCCAGGTTTTGCCCCCGTCGTCGGTGACCCGTGAAACGGTCTCTGTGGAGTATACTTTATCCACGTCTTTCGGGTCGCAGTAAATTTCGTTGTAATACTGGCCCTGGGCTGAATGATCGCTCATTTTCTCCCAGGATGCACCACGGTTGGTACTACGGAAAAATCCTCCCGTTTCACCGGCTGCTTCAATGATGGCATAGATCACATCCGGGTCAACGGGAGAGATGGCAATTCCAATCCCCCCTTTGTCGCCGCCGGGAAGTCCGTCGGTCAGCTTCTCCCAGTTGGCGCCGGCATCGGTCGACTTGTAAATAGCCGATTCGGGACCACCGCCAATTTTCGTGAAGACATGCCTGCGGCGCTGTTCAGCTGTTGCGTAGAGAACATCCGGATTACGCGGATCCAGCACGACATTGTTCACCCCTGTATGTTCGCTGATTTCGAGTACCCTGTTCCATGTCTTGCCGCCATCGGTGGTCTTGTACAGCCCTCTGTCTCCTCCGGGACCCCAAACCGATCCTTCGGCTGCAACGTAAACGACATCTGAATTGCGCGGGTCGATCAGGATTCCACCGATTTGCCTCGAATCTTTCAGCCCCATGTTTTTCCAGCTCTTGCCGCCGTCGAGACTTTTGTATACCCCATCTCCGTAACCCAGGGCCCGCTGGTGGTTATTCTCGCCCGTCCCGGTCCACACCACGTTGACGTTGTTCGGGTCGATGGTGACACATCCGATGGCATAAGCTCCGTATTTATCAAATATAGGTTCGAAGGTTGTACCGTTATTCTCTGTTTTCCAGATGTTTCCCGATGCCACCGCCACATACCATTCGCTGTGGTTCTTTGGGTTAACCGCAAAATCGGCAATACGCCCGGAGGTAAATGCCGGTCCGATACTGCGCCACTTCAGGCCACTTACCAGACCAGAATTCATCACAGAGTCCTCTTTGGAATCCTTTTTATCCGTTTTTCCGGATTTTTCCGTTTTCTCTTTTTTCGTTTTCTTCTCCTTTTCCTGGGAGAAAGCGCTGAGGTTTAATCCGATGAAGATCAACCCGGTCAAAAGAAGCAGTACACTTTTTTTCATTTGTCTAGGATTAATTTCTGTATTTCATTATTTCTGTATTTCGTATTTCCTACTTTCCTCCTTTCCTACGTTCTAACCCCCAAACCCCCTAAAGGGGGCTTACTCTGCTTCGCAGGATTCACCTCACCCCCAACCCCTCTCCTCAAGGAGAGGGGGGTAAGTCCCCTTCAGGGGATTTAGGGGTTGCCGGAATAATTCCCCTTTCCGTAATAAACCCCGTAATATACTTCGCCGGGGTTACATCAAATGCCGGGTTCAGGGCATGGGAGCCGGGTGAGCAGACCCGAATCCGGTGCATCACCCCATCGGCATCAGGGCCCTCCTGAAACAGAACCTCCTCTTCGTCGCGTTCTTCAATCACAATATCTTTTCCCGATGCGCATGCAAGGTCGAACGTGCTGGTAGGGGCTGCAATATAAAACGGGATTCCAAATTCATGTGCTACGACTGCCTTTTCAAGCGTGCCGATCTTGTTGGCCGTATCTCCGTTAGCCGCAATGCGATCGGCTCCGGTGATCACCATATCAACCTTTCCCTGTGCCATCAGGGAGGCTCCGGCATTGTCGGGGATGATCACATGAGGCACACCCTCCTGGAAGAGCTCCCAGGCAGTGAGACGGGCGCCCTGACTTCGGGGCCTGGTTTCGTCAACATAAACGAAGACCTTCTTTCCTGATTGATGGGCCTTGTAAACAGGGGAGAGGGCGGTTCCGAAATCGACGAAAGCCAGCCATCCGGCATTGCAGTGGGTGAGGATCCTCGCTCCGTTGCGGATCAGGGAATTCCCGAACTCGCCAATCCGCCTGGAATCGTCTGCATCGCGGTCGGCTACCCTTTGTGCCTCAATAACAGCATCTTGTGAAGATTGTAGAGCTGAATTGAACACCAGCTCCGTGGCGTAAAAGAGGTTACGGGCAGTTGGTCGCGTTGCCTCAATTTCAGCACGGGCGGCACGAAGAAGCGTACTGTATGTATCCTGTGAATGATCTCCGGAAATACCCCTTACGGCATCACGGGAAGCCGAGATACTCGCCAGCGCCATTGCAAAACCAGCCATGGCGCCGATAGCTCCTGCTCCACGGATCTGCATGGAACGGATGGTGATACAGCACTCCTGCCAGGTGGCAGCCTTATTGATGACGAATTCAAATGGCAACCGGTTCTGCTCAATATAGAACACAGTGCCATCCTTCATCCAAACTGTTCTGTACTCTTTTCCGTTAACCTTCACAGGGAATAAATAAAAGGGTTGTAAATCTAGTAAAATTTACAACCCCTGAAAAATCCATCGGAAAAATTACTTGACCTTAAAGACGAGTCCGATCTGGGCATACGTGATGTTAAACCCCAATTCGGCGTTAACTCCCAGAAATTCGTTGAAAAAAAAGGATGCACCCACAAAGGGTCCACCCCCGTACCCTACCGAAGAAGGTTTGCCGATTACCGGTCCCGTATAGGAGGCAGGAAGCTGGTACGTAAAGATCGTGAAACGGGGTCCTGCTGCCACTCCTCCATAGGTATCCAGTCCCTGTACGTTCCATCCATAATGGTAGGCTGCTCTCGCCGCAATAACCATCTCGGTATATGTGTATTTATAGGTTGTGCCGGGACCATATCGGCTGTCGGTTCCTGTATACGAGTAAAAAGTTCCTCCAATCTCTCCGCCAAGGGTAATGATGCCGGGTCCTACTTCCCACATCCCAACTTCAACAGCAACCTGAAAGGCTGGAAGGAAACCATTTCCGTAGGCCCCCTGCCAGTTGGTGCCCGGACCAAAGCCGAAGTTGATAAACCAGGTCCCTTTCGTCATCGGATCCATCAAACCTTTTCCGGCGGAAAATGAGGAGAGAGCAGGAAATAATAATCCTGCGACCAGCACAGCAATCAGAAGTTTCTTCATGACATTCATTAGTTTACGATCAAATGGGTGGGTTAAAGAATCTTAAACCCAAGACTAACAACCCAAACGTTGTTTTTGGAGTTTATTGCAGCGGTATTAATGTCTTTGATCATGTTGTTCAATCCAATCTGATACCTGACGTCGAGTGTAAAGAACAGGATGTCGAGTCCGGCTCCTGCCTGGATGGCCCAGTTGATGCTGTTGAGGTCGGCATTTTCGATCGGTCCGAGAATACCGCCGGCATCTTTCACCGATTTGTTTACGACGAATGAGGCCAGGGGACCGGCCAGGATGCGCAGGTTCACGACTTTTGCATTGAGCATCTTAAAGCCAACCAAAAGCGGAATGTCGAGAGAGCCAATGCTGACTTTTTGTTGCCAGTTGTTGGTGTTGCTCTCAAAAACACCGCCTTGTGTGGTGTAGTACAACTCTGGCTGGACATAAAACTTCTTCCCGATTCGGACGAACACGCCGATCTGGAATCCCGACTTGAACGTTGATGAAACGGTATCCAGGTTTGTTGAGAGTTTGGATGCGTTGTACCCTACTTTCGGGCCAATGGTGAACTGGCCGAAAACGATCGCAGATGATAGAACGAGCATGGACAGGATGAAATACTTTTTCATGGTGCAATAGTTTGGTGATCTCGCAAAAGTATAAAAAAAGTACCCTCTGGAGACAGCTCTCTCCGGAAGTTATTCACAACGGAATGTCGGTTCTTTATAAATGCTAAGAGATCAGGTCAAAGCCTGTATAGGGAATAAGAACATCCGGAATCCGGATGCCGCCGGGCGTCTGGTAGTTTTCGAGAATGGCGGCAAGGATCCGGGGCAACGCCAGGGCACTTCCGTTGAGGGTATGAGCCGGAATCATCTTTCCCGATTCATCCTTGATCCGCAGTTTCATCCGGTTTGCCTGAAACGCTTCGAAGTTGGAGACGGAGCTCACCTCCAGCCACCGTTTCTGGGCAGCCGAAAATACCTCAAAATCATAGGTCATCGCCGAAGTGAAACTGATGTCGCCGCCGCAAAGTTTAACGATACGGAACGGGAGTCCAAGCTTCCGCAACAGGCCCGTCACATATTTCCGCATCTCCTCAAGGGTAGGATAGGAGTTCTCGGGACTGGTGATCTGGACAATCTCCACCTTGTCGAACTGGTGCAGCCGGTTCAATCCGCGTACATCCTTGCCATAGGAACCTGCTTCCCGCCTGAAACAGGCTGAATAAGCAACATGCCTGACCGGTAAATCCGATGGTTTCAGGATCACGTCACGGTAGAGGTTGGTTACCGGAACTTCAGCCGTTGGGATCAGGTAAAGATCATCCTCGGGGACATAATACATCTGGCCGTCTTTGTCAGGCAGTTGTCCGGTGCCAAATCCGGATGCTGCATTGATCATGTACGGGGGCTGTATCTCCGCATAGCCATCTTCCAGGGCCTGGTCGAGGAAGAAGTTGATCAGGGCCCGCTGCAAACGGGCGCCTTTTCCCTGGTATACCGGGAAGCCTGCTCCGGTAATCTTGTTGCCCAGGGCAAAATCGATGATCCGGTATTGCTGGACAAGGTCCCAGTGCGGTACCGCTTCACCATGCAGTTCAGGAATGATTCCCTCTTCAAAAACGATCTCATTGTCATCAGCAGATGTTCCCGGAGGGACAGAGGGATGAGGAAGGTTTGGGAGCAGCACCATCACCTCTTCCATCTCTTTGACAGCCTTCTCCATGGAGGCTTCTGCCTCTTTCGAGCGGCTTTTCAGCTCAACAGTTTGCTCTTTGAGTCCCTTTGCTTCATCGCCTTTCCCGCTTTGAAACAGGATCCCGATCTCTTTGGCCAGCGCATTGCTCTGCGCATTCAGGGCATCCATCTCCTGCTGCGACTCCCTGCGAATGTCGTCCAAACGGATGATCCTGTCTACAAATTCTGTGGCATCTACCTGTTTGATCTTCAACCGGTCGATAACCTCTTGCCGGTTTTCGCGGATTACCTGAAGTGAGAGCATGATATAAGGGTTTTGAGGGACAAAAATAATGAATATTACACGATCCGGATATAAAACCAGTAGAGACGAGGCATGCCTCGTCTCTACTGGTAATCATTATGTCAACATGTAATTAGTTCTCGGAAGTCTCTTGCGGAACGATTGAGACGTAAGAACGATCTCTTTGCTTCCGCTTGAATTCCACGATGCCGTCGGCCAGGGCATAAAGTGTGTGATCCTTGCCAATACCTACATTCAGTCCAGGGTTATGAACGGTGCCTCGCTGGCGAACGATGATGTTGCCTGCCTGTGCAAACTGGCCGCCAAAAATCTTAACTCCCAATCGTTTGCTGTGGGATTCGCGACCGTTACTTGAACTTCCTGCTCCTTTTTTGTGTGCCATGATTCAATATTTTTAGGAATCAGCTTTGGGCTCTTCCTCTTTATCTTCTTTTACTTTTTTAGCTTTCGATGCTACTTTCTCACCAATGGCTTCAATCTGGATCTTGGTGAAATCCTGACGATGGCCTGTTGATTTCTGATAGCCTTTTCTTCTCTTCTTCTTGAATACAATCACTTTGTCGCCGCGGGCATGCTCAAGAACTTTGGCAGAAACTGTCTTTCCCTTCACAAAGGGTTTTCCAACACTGACTTTTCCTTCGTCTTCAATCAGCAATACATCACTGAATTCCAATTGCTTTCCTGGCTCGCTATCCAGCCGGTGAACAAAGATCTGATCGTCTTTTTGCACCTTAAACTGCTGCCCGGCTATTTCAACTATTGCATACATCTTCTGTCGGATTGAGATTCAAATTTGGGAGTGCAAAGATATGAAATATTTTGTTCACACAAGTGAAACCTTCAAAAAAAGGAGGAATTTTCGTACATTTGCATCAATTACTCCTACAACGAACTACCAACTAACCGCGCCTGATGAAACCCGGTTCCATAGGCTGGCTATCGCTCCTCTTCCTGATTCTTCTGGGGAGTGTAGGTCATGTTTCAAGCCAGGAAGCCGCCTCACTACTGGTTCCTGCGCCCTTGTCAGGCACCGTAACCAACGCCATTACCGGGGTTCCGATCATCGGAGCGAAGATCACCGTGAACAGTCAATCAGTATGGTCTGTCTATGGCGGTACTTACTTCATGAAGGTTGAGCCGGTAGGGACCTTCACGGTAACATACGGAAAACAGGGTTTCGACACCTACACCTCACAGCCTGTTGCATTTCAGGCAGGCATCCCGGTTATCATGAACATCACCTTGTGGGAAAATCTCAATCCTCCCTACCTGGCATCCTCCTCTCTTGATACTGCCTCGCAGACAGTCAACATCAACTGGCAGCTGCCCCGTGGAAATTACGAACGCCTTTACGACGACGGCATCAGGGAGCACTTTACGGTTTGGGCCTTCCAGGGAAATATGAATGCGGTGCGGTTTTCGCCCATTGCCTCTCCCGTATCGCTGAAGGGTGGCTCCGTTCATCTTGGCGACAGCACCAACTACCCTTCCGGGAGCAGTCCCCTGGTGCCTTTCCAGGTAGCCGTTTACAAAGCTGACGGCGATCTCGGCATGCCCGGAAGCCAGATTGCCGGTCCGTTCGACGTGATTCCAACGAAATTCGGATGGAATGAGTTTACCTTTCCTTCACCCGTAACACTTCCGGGAGGAGATTTTTACCTGGTGATGATCCAGGGCGGAAATGCTCCAAATGCGGCCGGCCTGGCCATCGACAACACGGCAACACAACTCCGCAGTGTTTCGCGGTTTATCACAGGTAGCGCCCCCTGGATGCCGGCTAGTGGCAACTTTATGATGCGTGCCGTTCTTTATGGTCCGGGAGGACCTCTCGATGCTGATTCACTCTCGGAAAGTCTCCTCCAGTATCAGGTTTACAGGTTGCGGCAGGGAGAGGAGCAGAATCCATCCGTTTGGGTCGACCTTGGCACAACCACAGATCTTTTTGATCAGGATCCGGGATGGTTCAACCTGCCCTGTGGCCCATATCGCTGGGGAATCAGGGCGCTCTATTCGGGGAGCCGCACATCCCAGGCAAAATTCTCCAACATTCTTGGAAAATGCTGGACTGTTGGTGCAACCATCCAGGTGGAACTGAGTTGCGTCGAGGCCAGCAGCGCAGGTGCCTTTATCCGGTTAAAAAACCTTGTCTACCCTGACACTGTTTACACCTTCACGGTCGACACCAGCGGCATGCATACCTTTCCGCAGGTTTGGAAAGGAACATACGAACTTTCAGTCAGGAAATTCGGATACCAGGATTTTACCGGCAACATCTCTTTGGCATTCGACACCACGGTCTCTCTCCTGCTCCTTCAAAAAAAACCTCCTCCCACCAATCTTCTGGTTGATGCCAAAACGTTGGTGGCACAATGGCATGTCCCCACATACACCGATACCCTTTTCACGGAGTGCTGGAGCAGCGGCTCTTTCTTTACAAACAGCTGGAACCTGCAGGGAGGAACCAACTGGATCGTTTCGTCTGTTATTGGGAACCCTGCCCCCTCGGCCATGTTCTCCTGGTCGCCACAAGTGGTGAATTATGAGCAAACTCTGACCAGTAAGAGCATCTCCGGACTTCATTCCCCCATTCTAACGTGTTCATACGATATTTACCTGGATAATTTCGGAACTACAACACTCAACCAGATGGCTGTGGAGATATGGGATGGCTCCTCCTGGGCTACGCTGAAAAACTACTCCAATGCAACGGGAGGTTTCCCATGGATCACCGATCAGGTGGATATCTCATCAGCTACCGACCTCGATTTCAAGATCCGCTTCAGAGCTTATGGAGAGGACTCTTACGACATCAACGGCTGGAATATTGACAACATAAACGTGTCGGCATCCGAAACCAATGCAGGTCTTTTGAACTGTATCCTGGGGTACAATTTTTACCTCAACAATGTACTTGTCGGATTTACAACGGATACCAAATACATCATCCCCGGTACGCTGGTTCAGTACGGACAAAGTTATGAAGCATGCGTTTTGGCTGCCTATGGCAGCGGTCACTCGCCAAAAGCATGTACGCAGTTTACTTCAGCTTTTCTCTATCCTCCGAGAAACTTGACGGCTAATGCCATCGAGAACAACGTTTACCTGCAGTGGCTGAAGCCAAAGATCCCTGATTCCGCCACACCTCCCGGGTTACTGGGATACAGGATTTACAGGAACAATGCATTGATCAGGACGATCTCCGATCCCGACAGCCTGAACTATTACGATTTCAACCTCGAGCCGGGAACCTATTCCTACGAAGTAACGGCACGTTACGATCTGTCAGCCTATGGCTTCCCTGGGCAGTTTGACGAATCGATGCCTTCAGGTCCTGTTACCATCATCCTCAACTTCGGAAGGGAACTCCCTTTTTACGAGCCCTGGGATCAGGCCTCTTTTTCGTTCAACGAATGGAAGTTTGAACCTGCGCCGGGGAACTGGGTGATCGATATGGATCAGGGAAGCCCTTTCCCTTCAGCAAGGTTCTCCTGGGAGCCTCTCCGGACCAGCTACTCTTACGGAATGACTACTCCTGTGCTGAATGCAACCCCTTATGAGTGTGCCCGGATCTGGCTCGAGTTTGACCTGAAGTTGGAGGACCGGTATGGAACGGGACTTGAAAAACTCTGTATCGAGATTTACTACAACAACATCTGGCATAAGATGACCGAGTACCTCAACGGCGGATCCATCTCCTGGCAGACAAAAAAGATCGATATCTCCGCTGTCGCCGGACAGGCATTCCGGGTTCGTTTTCGCGCTTCAGGAGTCAATTCGACCGATATCCTCGGCTGGTTTGTGGATAACATCTACATCTATTCTGTATGTTATCCGGCACGGAACCTGGAGGGTGACGTTGTGGGAAACGATGTGCTGCTTACCTGGAGTCCTCCCAACTGCGAAGGCACCGGTGGCCATCTGAGCGAAGGGTTTGAGGGAACGCTGTTTCCTCCTTCCGGATGGGACATGCTGATTACCAATGCAGCTAGCACATGGAGCCATACTGCAGCGACTTCCACCTTAGGCGTTCATGCAGGGAACTATTCGGCCGGAATTTATTGGGATTACAGTCACCAGGACGAATGGCTGATTGTACGGGATATCGCAGTTACCGGAAACCTCACCTTCTGGAGTCATGCCTTCCAGGGGTCGTCGCACCTCGATCACTATTACGTGAAGATATCACCCGATGGAGGCACCTCCTGGGATGTGCTTCTTGATATGAGCACCTTGCCTAATTATCCCAGTTTCAATGGATACAATCTGTGGCAAACCCCTTACGAGATAGATATGACCACGTATCTGGGGCAAACCGTTGATCTCGCCTGGCAGGCTGTGGACGGTGATGATCAGGGATTATGGTACTCATGGGCCATTGATGATTGCTTCATAGGAACGGATGCCATTAATCTCAGTACATACGACATCTTTCGGCGGACAGGCAGTTCCGGTGATTTTGAGAAGATTACGGTCGTTCCGCTCTCCGATACCACTTACCTCGACGAAGATCTGTCGCCGGCCGGGTACCAATATTACATCCTTGCTCTCTCTCCCGGATGCCTGCAGTCGGAAACCTCCGACACGGTGACCATCGACGTGATCACTTCATCCCGTGAAATGACCGGTTCTCAACCGATCAGGATCTACCCAAATCCTGCAACCGATAAACTCTTCATAGAATCAACCACCCCCATAGAATCCTACACCCTCTTCACCTCTTCCGGCCGCATGATCCTGTCAGAAAGAGATAATCCCGGATTCATCCCAACCAACTTTCAGATCCTTCAGACCGAAACCATCCCAAGCGGACTATACCTGTTATCTATCACCACCTTCAGGAACACTTCCTGTTATAAGGTAGTCATTAGTCACTAGAGGTTGCTTCACCTCGTCCCTCGTCCCTCGTCCTTCGTTTTTCCTTTCAGGTTTAAATAAAATTAATTCGAGATTAAAAAAAGATTAAAAAAATCTTTGATTGTATTGAGGAAACTCCTATTTTTGGTCTTTATTAATATATAGAATAAACTAATTCATGTAGCCTGGAGAAGAGAGTTTTACCCTTTTGCTGATTTTACAGAAGATTCTGATTCTGAATAACTTTCTTCACTACATTCCCTCTTTCTCACTCCGAGAAACTTCTTCCCAGGTGATTTATTAACAAGGCAATCTTTGCTCCATTGGGGCAACTATTTGTATATAGTTCATTTTCATTATTAACCAAATAATACGCTATGAAACAATTGCTTACAGGAAAATTGAGCATGAAGTGGCTAATGATGGCCATCTTTATGCTGGCAGGCACAGTCGCAATGTCGCAGGCGGAACCCGAGTTCATCTATTACAAGTTTGATGCAGCTGGTTCCACTGTTGCCAACAATGCACTTACGCCTGTTGGAACCAATCCCGCCCCGATTCTGGGATTGACCCAGGGAGGCACCGGCCAGTTTGGCGGGGCCCTTCAGGGGAACGGAGGATCTTCCTCTACCAACTATGTAAACACCGGTTGGCCGGTGATGCTAACAAATCCGGCTGGATTTACCATCTCTCTCTGGATGAACAACATGCCGTCGAACACAACCCTTTACTATATTTTTGGGGACCCAACGGCAACTTCATTCCGGAGCTTCATTGGCGGTGTTGCCGGTGCCGGTAACATCATCATCCGCGGAGGCGGGTTATCTGACCTCATCGTATCCGGAATATCCGGTGGCCCTCATGTCGTACACTTTGTTTATAATGGGACTCAAATTCTTGGATATCTTGATGGGGTTCTTAATAACTCTGTCGCCGACGCTGCAGTAAATGTAGTGGGAACAACAGGCCCCTTCAAAGTAGGCGGATATTCCACCAGTCTGGGTATGCCTTCCGGATCTCAGCTGGATGAGTTCCGGGTTTATAACCGGGCACTGGATGCCACTGAGATTGCTGCTACATGGAATCAGCAGCTTCCGATCAGCGGACCTCCACCTCCTCCGGGACCTATTACCATCACATTGGGAACGAGTACAACAACTCAGGGATATCCATATTACACTTTTTACATGGACTCCCGTACCCAGATGCTCTATCCAGCATCCGAAATTATGGCAGCTGGTGGCGGACCTGGTGAGATTAGTATCATGGGCTATTATGTCTCTTCCTATGCAACCCAAACTATGAACGGGTTCAAGATCAAGATGAAGAATACTACAGCAAGCACAATTACTTCCTGGGATAACAGCATGACAACCGTTTACGATGGCACTTATGCCGTTCCGGGAACCGGCTGGCAGTTAATTACCCTGCAGACCCCCTTTGTCTGGGATGGAAGTAACTTGCTGGTGGAGGTTTGTTTTAACAACACATCCTACACGAGTAACTCGTACGTTCGAACCTCTTACTTCCCTGGACTGAACTATCATGCACATTTCGATGGCAGTACAACAGATGGTTGCGTGACCGCCAACAGCGGAAGCTCATATGCCTCTTACCGTCCGAACATGCAGATGAGTCTCACCCCATGGGTTGGAACCGTAAATGGAAATGTGAAGAACTGTTATAACATGACCAACCTTGCTGGAGCAACTGTTCAGCTTGGGACACAGATCACTACGACCAATGCAAGTGGTAACTACACTTTTTACAATGTACCAATTGGTAATTACACCGTTACATGTACTGACCCTGCTTTCTTGCCACAGAGTAAACCGGTAACAGTCAATAAAGATCAGACTTCTACCGTGGATTTCTGTATGGAGCCTATTCCGGCATACTGCAGTGGTATTGTTTATAACAACGACACCGGAGAACCAATTGTTGGTGCCAAAGTTGCTGTCGGACCATCCACTACATACTCGGTTTCTGGCGGTCAATATACTGTGAACATCTATCCTGTTGGCACATTTAGTGTTACAGCAACCAAAGCCGGTTTTGAGACATTTACTGCAGGACCTTTTACTTTCCAGCAGAATGTCACTGAGTTACTGGATATTCCGATGCTTCGCGCAACGTATCCTCCGTTGGCTCTTGTTGCGACGTTGAATACTGCGGAGACTGCAGTGGACCTCGCCTGGATGGCTCCCAAAGGAATGTATGAAATCCGTTACGATGACGGTATCTGCGATAACTGGACCGTTTGGGCAACACAGGGCAACATGAATGCCATGAAGTTCACCCCGGTTGGCTATCCAGCCGTTGTTCAGGGCGGTAAAGTTCATATCGGAACGATCGACAATTATGCTCCGGGTGCTAACCCATTCGTACCTTTCCAGATGGCCATCTATGATGCCACCGGACCAGGCGGAATGCCGGGAGCACCAATTGGAACTCCCGTTGATGTTACACCGAGCAATTATGGCTGGGTAGATTTTACTTTCCCAAGCACATCCATTGCCAGTGGCAACTTCTACCTGGTGATGATCCAGGGCGGGAACGCTCCCAACGCAGCAGGTATTTGTGTGGACGAGACCGCTCCGCAGCTGCGCAGCTATTCCTACTTTGTACCCAGCGCTGTATGGATCCCCGCTTCGGGCAACTTTATGATGCGTGCCTTGGTTTATGGCGAAGGCGGACCATTGGTATTAGACGGTATGCCTGCACAG
>JACZJJ010000078.1 GCA_014860625.1 Bacteroidales bacterium
ATACAGATAAGATTAAAGCAGAATACACCGACGGCATCCTGAAAGTAGCCCTTCCAAAGCGTGAAGAGGCTTCGCTGGAAAACAAAAAAGAGATCAGGATCTCGTAACCCACCCCAAACCCCTTTAAGGGTAGGGGTACTACCCGCAATGCAGGAACCGGTTCACCAGCCTGATCACCTCTTTTTCGCTTTCGCGGAGGTCGGTGCGGAGATGCTGGTCGTCGAAGCTCTTTAGCTTGCCAATGATGCCGTCGATGATCTTCTTCGGGAAAACTCCTTTTGCCTGGTAAATGGCCCGCTGTGCCTGCAGCGCCTCGGCCGACTCCCAGCAGGAGGTGGGGAGGTGCTCCAGCTCGCTGGCCCGCTCCCTGAACTTGTCGTCGAAGATGTTGACGTCGACATAGGTCTTTTCGGCAAATTCCAGTGCATTTTTCATCTCCAGTCCATGGCGTGCTGCAACAGCCAGTCCGGCAAAGAGGAGGTAGATATCGGCCGATCCGTCGGGACAGCGGAACTCCACGGTTTGCTTGTCGCTGAAACTGTATTCACTAACGGCTTCCAGGGGGTTGGCATCGTGCAGCATGCCCCCCTGTGCTCCGGTCCAGCCCAATGGAACGCGAACGAGCACTGAGCGGTTGCGGTCGCCCCAGCAGATGTTGGTAGGCGCCTCCTGGTGAGGAACCAGCCTGAAGTAGGAGGTAGGGATGGTGTTTCCGAAAGCGGTGAGCGAACGGGCCAGGGTGAGGTATCCTGCAATGGCTTTTCGCGCCGTATCCGAAAGTTTCCCCTTGTCGAGCATCACACTCTTGCCGCCTTTCAGCAGCCGGGTGTGGATGTGCATCCCGCTGCCGGCTTTTCCGGTGGTGATTTTGGGAGCAAACGTAACAGTCACCCCATGCTTGTAAGCCAATGAGCGGAGGATCCACTTGGCGATGAGCAGCTGTTCGGCGGCATCTTCCAGCCTGACAGGAGTGAACTCAATTTCATTTTGCTCATAGAGCAAGCCCGATTCGGTAAAGGTGCCGACTTCGGAATGGCCGTATTTGATGAAGCCTCCGCAATGGGCAATCGCCTGCATCGCTTCGGTACGCAGCGCCTCCCACTTGCAAAACGGCGATGACTCGTGGTAGCCGCGCTGGTCTGCCGCTTCGTAGAGCGGATCCTTTTCGCTGATCACGTAATACTCCAGCTCTCCCATCACTTCAAAATCGTGACCGGTTACCGCTTTGAGCGACTTGTAAGCCTTACGCATGATGTATTCGGGCGAACTCTCAAACGGGTTGCCGTCTTTGTCGTAGTAGGAACAGAGGATGTCGAGCGTGGGAATCTCTGAGAAGGGGTTGATGAAGGCGGTACGGTAGCGGGGGATCACATAGAGATCGGACGAGCCCGCTTCCACGTAATGCGGAAAGAGGCTGGAACCGTCAACCCGCTCTCCTGCGCTGAGTATGTTCTCAAGGTGCTCGCGGCTTTTGATGATGAAGTTCAGCGTTTTCAGCCGTCCGTCGGCACCGGCATAGCGGAAGTTGACCATCTGGATCCCATGGGCTTCGATGAAGCGGATCAGGTCGGCCCGGGTAAATTCGTCGGAAGGTTTGTCGAGGTATCGGATCAGCGGATTGGGATTCAGGACTACTGCATCGTTCATAACAAGTGGTTTCTTATCGTTGAAGGGAGTACAAAAGTAAAGAATTTTATATTATTTTTGAGCCATGGCCGCATCGCTCAACGAATTCCTCTTCTTCTCCGTTTTTTTGCTCTTCATCTTCCTGATGCTGGCGCTCGATCTGGGTGTATTCAGCAAGCACGCGCACAAGCCGAAGTTTAAAGAATCTCTTATCTGGACAGGGGTGTGGGTTACAATATCCCTGCTGTTTTACGGATTCCTGTACCATTTCGGGAACATCCTGCACGGGCTGGACTCGGCGGAAGCCGTTGCGGCCAAGGTTAGCGAGTACCGCCACCCCATCAAGCTGGTCGAAGGAATTTCATTCGAGGGGGCTGTTGGCTTGTACAACCACAACCTGGCCCTCGAATACCTCACCGGATATCTCATCGAGTATTCCCTCTCCGTGGACAACGTCTTTGTGATGATCCTGATCTTTCTCTCCTTTAACATAAAGCAGCAGTATTACAAGAAGGTGCTTTTCTGGGGCATCCTGGGAGCAGTGGTGATGCGCTTCATTTTCATCTTTGCTGCCAGTGCGTTGCTGCACTATTTTGAATGGCTCTTTGTTGTTTTCGGCGTATTGCTGATCCTCCTCGGAGCGAAAATGGGATATGATTTCATCTTTCACCGTCACAAAACCACCATCGACACCGAGCATCATCCGGTTGTCCGGTTTGCCTCCCGCTGGTTCTCCGTTACGCGGGAAGATCACGGAGAGAAATTCTGGGTCAGGCAGCAGGGAAAACTGGTGCTCACCCCCCTGTTCCTGGTGCTGCTCATCATTGAGTTCACCGATGTGCTGTTTGCCGTCGACTCTGTGCCGGCGGTATTCTCTGTGACGAAAGATCCCTACATCGTCTTCTTCTCCAATATTTTTGCCATTCTCGGCCTTCGCTCCCTCTTTTTTCTTCTGATGAATGTCATGAACCGTTTCGAAACGCTTAAAATCGGCCTGGCCGTGCTGCTGGCCTTTGTGGGTGTGAAGATGATCCTGAATCACTTCCAGCTGATGGCGCTATCCACCAAAGAGTCGCTGCTGATCATCCTGGGCATCCTGGCAGCAAGCATCCTGGCATCCGTGGTACAGAACTTTTTCAGGAAAAAATCAACCAAACCCGACTAAATTCAACTCGTTGAAAAAGAAAGAGGAAGAGAACCTGGAGAACCAGGATATAGAGATCAGGCTGCTGATTGAGGCGCTCTACCTGAAGTATGGCTTTGACTTCCGCAATTATTCGAAGGCTCATCTCAAACGGAGGATCCTGAACCGTTTCCAGATCTCCGGGCTCGGCTCCATCACCGAGATGACCCGCCGGGTGGTTTACGACAGCGAGTTCACCGACCAGCTCCTGATGGATCTCTCCATCACCGTTACCGAAATGTTCAGGGATCCCAGCTTCTACAAGGCGTTGAGACAGAGTGTGCTTCCCGTTCTCAGAACCTATCCCCACGTAAAGATCTGGCATGCCGGATGTGCCAGCGGCGAAGAGGTCTACTCCATGGCGATCATGCTGAAAGAGGAGGGGCTGCTCCACAAGACGCAGATCTATGCCACCGACTTCAACCCGATGATCATCCGGTACGCAAAAAAAGCGCAGTATCCGATCAGCCGCATCAAGGAATTCACGGTGAGTTACCAGAAAGCAGGAGGAAAACACTCTTTTTCCGACTATTACACTGCAGATGACGAAAAGGCAAAGCTCAACGAGGTGCTGCGGAAAAACATCGTTTTTGCCAACCATAACCTGGTTACCGACAGCGGTTTCGCCGAGATGAACCTGGTGGTTTGCCGCAATGTGCTGATTTATTTCAACAAGCAGCTTCAGGATAAAGTGATCGGGCTCTTCATGGAATCCCTTCCGGGAGGCGGGTTTCTGTGCCTGGGGTCGAAAGAAAACCTGCAGTTTTCGTCGCACTACAATGCCTTTGAACCGGTGGTTGACAATGAAAGAATTTATATTAAGAAATATTCTTCGTAATTTTATATGTTTGTGGGAGAGGAAAAAGGGTATCAGGCAGTTGTAATTGGATCGTCGGCAGGAGGATTGCATGCGTTGAAGACGATCTTTGAGTCGCTTGACGGAAAATTCCCGTTGCCGGTGATCGTTGTGCAGCATATGAGCCCGGATGCCGATGATTACCTGGCCACCTTTCTCAACAGCATGAAGAAGATCAGGGTGAAGGAGGCTGACGAGAAGGAGATCCCGAAGGCGGGAGTGGCCTACATCGCACCTCCGAATTACCACCTGCTGATGGAGCACGACGGGTCGTTTACGCTGACCATCGGGGAGCGGGTGAATTACGCAAGGCCATCGGTGGATGTGTTGTTTGAAACGGCGGCCGAATTTTACGGAGAGGATCTGATCGGGATCATCCTCACGGGGGCTAACAACGATGGCAGCCTCGGACTGAAGAAGATCAAGGAACACGGAGGGTTAACCATCGTGCAGGATCCGAACGAAGCCGAGTCGGATACCATGCCGAGGACTGCACTGGAGATGGCAAAGCCCGATCACGTGCTGACATTGAAAGAGATTGCTAACTTCTTGAACTCACTGATATGAATGTGAAACCAAAAGTATTGATCGTCGACGACAGGGTCAAGAACATCATCGTGCTGGAGGAGATGCTGGCCGACCTGGACATTGAGCTGGTGCGTGCCACATCAGGACTGGAAGCCATAGAAAAAGCGAACAAGACCGAATTCGCTCTTGTACTGATGGATGTCAGGATGCCTGGAATGGACGGATTCGAGACCGTTGAGAAGATCCGGAAAGACCCGCTCAACGAGCTGATCCCGATCATTTACATCACCGCCTTTTACAACGAGGATTACTACCGGGTGAAAGGCATCAAGACAGGCGCCGTCGACTTTATCACCAAGCCCATCATCCCCGACATCCTGATTGGCAAGGTTACGGTGTTCATGAAGATCTACAAGCAGCGCAAGAACCTGGAAGAGGAGATCGTATGGCGTGAGCAGATCGAGAAGGACCTGAAGAAGGCCAAGAACCTGGCCGAAGATGCCACCCGTGCCAAGCAGAAGTTCCTCTCCACGATGAGCCACGAGATCCGCACCCCGCTCAATGCCATCATCAATACGGTAAACCTCCTCCGTGAAGAGGAGCCCCGCGCCGATCAGATGGAGAGCATTGACATCCTGAAATTTTCGGCCGACAACCTGATGCAGATCGTCAACGACATCCTCGACTACTCCAAGATCGATGCCGGCAGGATTGAGTTTGAAAAGGTGGAGTTTGAATTGCGGAAGCTGCTGACAGGCATCAAGCACAGTTTTGATTATGAGGTGAACCGGCGAAGCCTCAAGCTGGAGATCCTGATTGACGAGAACATCCCGCCTGTGGTGCAGGGCGATTCGACCCGCCTCACCCAGATCCTGATCAACCTGGTGGGGAACGCCGTCAAGTTTACCGAAAAAGGGACCATCACCATCGAGGCCAAGCCGATCAGTGAACACGACGGCCAGATCGACATTGGATTCTTTATCATCGACACCGGTATCGGTATTCCCAAAGATATGATCGGGATGATCTTTGAGAGCTTCACCCAGGCCAGCTCCTCTACCACTCGAAAATACGGTGGCACCGGACTGGGGCTTGCCATCACCCAAAAGCTGGTGGAGATGCAGGGGGGAGAGATTAAAGTGGAGAGCAAAGAGGGGAAGGGAAGCACCTTTTCCTTCTCACTGCCCTTCGTGATCAGCGACAAGACCTTTGTGGAGGACGATGCTTTCCAGAAGACCTCTTTTCACAGCCTGAAAGGACTTCGCGTGCTGGTGGTGGAGGATAACCTCGTGAACCAGAAGATCGTGTCGAAATACCTCTCAAAGTGGGAGACGCAGATTGATATCGCCGACAACGGGAAGATTGCCGTTGACATGGTAGCCAAAAACCATTACGACGTGGTGCTGATGGACCTGCACATGCCCGAGATGAGCGGCTACGAAGCCACCCTCAAGATCAGGGCCATGAAGGACGACTACTACCAGGATCTGCCCATCATCGCACTTACAGCCTCCGTGTTCCTGGAAGACCGCGAAAAGATCTTCCAGTTTGGCATGACCGGCTTCATCACCAAGCCGTTTAATCCCAAGGAGCTGTTTTGGACGATTTCACCGTTTTTGAAAAAGAGGTAACCCCTAAATCCCCTGCTTACCCCTAAATCCCCTAAAGGGGACTTACTCGCTTCGCGATAGTTCCGCCCTTTCAAGGGGAGGTTAGCAGGGGTCATCCCACGTAGTGGGTGTAAGCCCCCTTTAGGGGGTTTAGGGGTTGAAAAGCATGCTTGCTGCCTGATAAGGATTCAGTGTCCCTTCCCTTACCATTTTCTCCAGTTCCAGGATCTGTTTCCTGATGGCTTTATTGTTGTAAAACTGCTCTTTCAGTTTCTCTTCAATTGCCTGTTGGAATACCAGTTGGTTCTGGTCGGTGCGGTTTTGCCGGAAGTGGCCGTTTTGCAGCATGACGGTGCAGAATTGTTCAATCGTTTCCCATACCCGGGGGATGCCGTTTCCCGATACGGCCGAGCAGGTATCAACCACCGGCATCCAGCCCGACGCGGCGGGAGGGAAGAGGTGGAGCGCTCCCGCATACTCTTTGGCAGCGATCTTTGCCCGGGTGATGTTGTCGCCGTCGGCTTTGTTGATCACCACCGCATCGGCCATTTCGATGATGCCGCGCTTGATGCCCTGCAGTTCGTCGCCTGCGCCTGCCAGCATCAGCAGGAGGAAGAAATCGACCATTGATTTCACCACCGTCTCGGATTGACCCACGCCGACTGTCTCCACGAAAATCACGTCAAACCCCGCCGCTTCGCAGAGGTAGATCGTCTCCCGGGTTTTTCGTGCCACCCCGCCGAGGGAGCCCGATGTGGGAGAAGGGCGGATGAAGGCGTTGGGATCAACCGCCAGGCTCTCCATGCGGGTCTTATCTCCCAGGATGCTCCCTTTTGAGATCGTGCTGCTGGGATCCACAGCCAGGACTGCCAGCTTGTGCCCGCGTGCCGTGAGGTGCTTGCCCAGTGCCTCAATGAAGGTAGATTTGCCCACGCCGGGGACGCCGGTGATTCCTATTCGGATACTGTTGGCAGTTGGCAGTTGGCAGTTGGCAGTTGGCAGGATTACTTCGTCCTTCGTCCTTCGTCCCTCGTCCCTCGAATTCTTCAGACATTCGGCGATGATCTCCTGCGCCTGGGCCTGGTGATCGGGGCGGTTGGATTCGACCAGGGTGATGGCTCGGCTGAGGATGGTGCGGTTGCCATGCAGAATTCCGTCTATAAGCACGGAAGTAGGGAGGTGGGGAGGCAGGGAGGTGGTGAGATTTTTGTTGACGCTGGAGGGTTGTTCCACGCCGGGTTGAATGCTTAAGGCTGATTTTGGTTTGCGGGGTTTCACGTTGTCAGTTGTAGGTTGTCAGTTGTAAGTTGTTGGTTATTGAACATCCAGTATCTGACTACAAATGTACATCATATTCAAAAATAGCGTATGGTTTTCCATTTAGAGAGAAAATTTGTATTTTTGCCGCCCTTATCCTCTCCGTAGCTCAGCTGGTAGAGCAATTGACTCTTAATCAATGGGTCGTAGGTTCGAGCCCTACCGGGGAGACAGCAAAGACAAGGGTTTCAACACATTTAAGTTGAAACCCTTTTTTAATTTGCATGTCATTTGCATGTCATTTGCATACACAATTTTTTAGGTAAGGGCCTTGCTGAATGCATTTTTTTACGGGACAATTATCCCGAAAAGGTTGACGAGAAGGATTATTTGACCACCCTGTTCACCCCAGATGATCCCAAGTGCAAGTTGGACGCACCGATAATCTTGACCATCTCAGGCCGATATAAATAGAACACCTCTAAGGATTTATTATAAATAGGTTGAGGTGGTCAACCAAAATAGGCGAAGGGTAGTCATATGATCAGTTTTGTCCAGTTATCCACATGCCTGTCAAGTTGATCAGACAGTGCCAATAATTAGAATGAAAATATTTAATCATTACTTTTTTGGTACTTATGATAATTTTATATATTTGACAATTAAAATCAATTGTATTATCGAAACGTTACATGAACATTTTTGAGTTTATTAAAGATAATACCTTGACCTTAATCCTTAATTGCTGACATGTCAGACTTGGATGTGTTTATCCTTATTATTAATATTGTCACTCCAATATTAGGGGTGCTTTTATTTTCTTACATAAAACAGAAAGGTAAAAATTTTGCCAACAAAGAGGATATTAAAGTATTAACTGAATCTGTAGAGCAAATCAAGTATCAATTTTCCAAAAGGAATGAAGAGTATAAGGCATTTTTAGATATTTTAAAATCAAATAAGGTCACACTCATTAATAATGAACGCATTGCCTTGCTTCAGTTCCATGAGGAGGTTTGTTCTTTTTATATAGGCCTAATAGGAGGGATTGAGCCCAATTTAATTAACAGAGAGAATTATCAAGAAGCAATCCTTGAGAAAAGCACCCAGCTTAACGGTTCAATTATTAAAATTAATACTTTTCTATTAAATATTCAAGTATCAGTATTTAATGATGACATTATTAGAATAGCAACTGAAATATTTGAAAATTGCAAACAAACTCATAAGAATTTATCAAGGCAATTTAGACAATTAATTTCTGAATATGATGAATGGGATCTTGATGAAGGGATATTGAATGATATTTTACAGGAAAACACAAATATAATTGAATACCCTATCGAGATTAATCTCCTTGTAGAAAAAATTTCGAAGCACCATATTTCTGTTGTAAATTTTTTAAATGAGTTAGAGCTTATAAAAAGTTTAGTTCAAACGCAAAAAGATGGGCATATTAGAAATTTTGTTTCAAGTTTGAAAAGCTATCTCCCTAATCAGTTTAATAAATCAATATTGGGAGAATAATTGATTTTGTACATTATTTACCTTTTAAAATTTGGCGGCAGCATATTAAAAGAAATATCACAAATACAACTATGGGATGATGGAGATAAAAGGAAAAAAAATGGAAGAAATATTTGCCGATCATGGGATAAGTAATATACAAATTGCCTTGGCAAAATCAAATGAAGAATTAGATAGACTTGAAACAATTATTCATCAAGTTATAACAAAAACACCTATAGAATTTGTTAAAAATAACTTTGCTAGTGCTAGTGATAAAATTATAAGACAACGCCCCGAATTAATAAATGCTTTATTACATAAAAAACGCGTTATCAGTAAAAAAAGAATAATTTACTCATGTAGAAAATCTATTTAAAATCGAAAACAATGGAAGCAAATCAAAAAGGAGGAAATGTATATCCAATTAATTTTTTCAGGTCTTTTCTTTTGCCAAATCTTTTTGAGGATTTAAAAGAAAGGGCTGAAATTGGTCTTTTGCAAAATGAATGTGATAGTATAAAGAAGATGTTCGAGTTATTAATTGATGAATTAAAAGGGTACAAGGAGCATTCTTTCATTAGCAACGATCTAAGACAAAGCCTAAGCGAATTATTAATTGTTTATTTGGAATGGAACGGAATAAAAAATACGGATCCTGGGTTTGCAGGAAAGCGAAGTTATTTGCTTTCTATTGTTAGAAAGAAACGTAATTCGTTTTCGGACAAAATCCGACCAAAACAAACTCATTTATTTGAACAGCTTAATGATGATCTAGCAGTTATAATACATTCATCAATTCACCATAACATTATTAAGGAGCATGGTGAAATATTCCCAAAATTGGAGCATAGCTTAAGAATTTTCGCAAAGAGATGTCAAATTTCTTGAAAAAGTGAAGCAGGATAAAAATAACCCTTTTTACTTTCTGAAGAAGTGGTTATTGTTAATTTTTCTGAGAGACTGGTTATAAATTTTAAAACAGATTTGGCTAATAAATAGTCAATTTTATAATATCCCGATTTCCTTATTAATTCATAAACGTAAGGATTATAG
>JACZJJ010000013.1 GCA_014860625.1 Bacteroidales bacterium
AAAGTACGCTGGCTCAAAAAGATTCACTCTATGTGGGTGCACTCAGAGAATTTGATCAAAATTACAGCTTCTCTCCGGCCTCCACGGAGATCTCCTTTGCTCTCGCCCAGGCGCTTATCAAAGAGGGGGAGAAATATAAACCGCTGGTTTCAGGAGCCCATCAATGGGATGTAAAAGATGCCCTGAATATATGCATGGATGCCGCCGAACGGTTTCCTGAATCCATGGGTGGGAAGAACTGCCGGTCGCTCATTAAGCAAATCATGGCTCCTTCACTTCAGATCACTGCCGAGTATGCTATCATTCCGAACCAACCCGCCCTGGCCTCCATCGAGTTTAAAAATATCTCCTCGCTGAACTTCCGGCTTGTCAAAACCAATCGTGAAGAATATACCAGATTGATTTCGGGCTTGAAGAAGGAAGAGATTTTCAAATATCTGGTCTCCCTGGAAGCCGTCAGTCACTGGCAGGCAGATCTTCCCATCGCGGGTGATTACCAGGAACATCGAACTGAATGTATCATCCCGCCTGTCTCTCCAGGATTTTACCTGCTCTTTGCCTCTTCCGATTCACAGTTTCAGAACCCTTCGCAATCATTCACCTACCAGGAAATCTGGTCGTCAGGCATCAGCTACATAACCCAGCGAAATGCACTGGGTGGCATTGATATTTATCTCCTCGACCGGAGTACCGGGTCTCCCCTGAAAAATTGTGCAGTGGAGGTATTCTCCAAATCATACGACAACCGCACCCGTGAATACATAACCACAAAAACCGGAGAGTACCGATCCGACGAATCAGGTTTTTTAATCATTCCTGCACCAGTCAGCAAAGTTTCTTATTTGAATCTATTTCTGACGATCCACAACGGCAAGGACTATCTTGACACCCAGCCTCTCTACGTATACCCGTTGTCAGACCGACAGGAGAAACCTGTGGAACAAACCCGTCTTTTTACAGACCGTGCCATCTATCGTCCCGGTCAACCGGTTTATTTCAAAGGGATTGTTCTTGAGCGTACCGGTGATTCGACATCATTGAAAACCGGTAAAAAAACCCTTATAACATTTACAGATGTAAATGGTCAAAAAATTGATGACCAGTGGTTTACTACAGATGATTATGGTTCCTTTAACGGCGCATTTACGGCTCCGACAGGAGTTCTGCCTGGTGAAATGCGGATTTTTAATGAATCCGGATCGGTCACCATCTCCGTTGAGGAGTACAAACGACCTACGTTTGAAGTCATGATAAACCCCATGGAGGGCAATTACAAGCTTGATGAGGAGATCTCCGTGAGCGGAAAAGCAATTGGCTATGCGGGTAACGCCATCAATGCCGGTTCGGTCAGTTACAGGGTTGTACGATCCGCAACCTATCCATTTTTTGGCAACCGGTGGATGCCCTACTCTCCATCTCCGGAAGTTGAGATTACCAATGGGACAACCCATACCGGGGATGATGGATCATTTACGGTAGGGTTTGAAGCTGTTGCCGACCCATCCATTCCGGCCGCGGTTCTGCCTGTTTTCACCTTCCGGGTGTTTGCCGATGTAACCGATATCAATGGTGAAACCCGTTCAACGCAGGAGGCTATTTCTGTTGGGTACACCTCTCTTCTGATCAACATCACGATACCTGAAATGGTGAACTTACTGAGTGATGGGACGTTTGTTCTCTCAACTACCAACCTGAATGGAAAATCCACTCCCGCCGAGGTTCAGGTCACACTTCAAAAACTCTCCGGCCCCGACCGGGCATTCAAATCCCGACTCTGGACTCAACCCGATACCACAATGACATCCAGGGAAAATTTCTATGCACAATTCCCGTACGACATATACGCCAACGATGATGATCCGGCTACGTGGCCGGTGCAAGAGACTCTATTCAATAATAGTATAAATACTGCAAAGGATTCTTGTCTTTTATTGACAGATACGAAATATGAAGCAGAGCGAAGCGGAGTTCGGCGAAGCCAGATACAAGATCAAGACGGAAAAAATCGCGAATCACAAATCGCGGATCCCGGATCGCGCATCTCGGATCCCGGATCGTACAAGCTAACTCTCTCCGCTACTGACCCATTTGGTGAAAAAGTGGAGAAAGTCCTCTTTTTCACCGCTTTTAATCCTGAAGCCACGAGGGTTCCAGTTCCTGCCATGAACTGGTTTGTCCCATTGAAAACCTCAGGAGAACCTGGTGAAACAGCCTCTTTCCTGATCGGAACCAGTGAAAAAGCAGTCAGGGTCATCCGTGAAATCCGGGTCAAAGATCGGCTCTATTCAAGGGAGTGGCTCACGCTCAAGAATCAGCAAAAGGTGATCGAAATCCCGATCCTTGACGAGTTCCGTGGAAATTTCTCCGTCAATTTTCTGTTTGTCTGCCAGAACAGGGTGTACCAGAACAACCAGGTAGTTTCCGTTCCTTATACGAATAAAAAGCTGAATATCACGATTGAATCTTTCCGGAACAAACTGATGCCCGGACAGCATGAGGTGTGGAAAGTCAGGATCACAGATGCGGCCGGAAACGGACTTTCTGCCTCGTTGCTAACCACCATGTATGATCGTTCTCTGGACCTGTTCCGGGACCATTCGTGGTCATTTGATCTCTATAAACGATATTATTTTGGCGACACCTGGGATATCAATGATGATTTCAGAATAACGGGAAGTTCCTGGTATGATACTTGGCGGAGTGCTTCCGATTTTCATTATCGGGATTATAATCAGCTGAATTGGTTTGGCATGCAACAGATGGGGCCTGGCCGTTATGGGTATCCGCTCCTCTCAAGGGATATGACGGTTGCAGGAGCCATGCAGAAAGATTCGTATGCCATGGAATCCGAACCGGCATTGGGCAGCATGCAGAATCTGCCTCCCCCGATGGACGAAATATCCACGATGGATCAACCTAAACTAAAACGAATACCCGATCGGTCGCCAGAGAACCAGCAAGTTCCGGTAATTCCCGTCCGGAAAGATTTCCGGGAGACAGCCTTCTTCTACCCCTCTCTGGTCTCTGACAGCACCGGCAGTCTACAGGTGAAATTCACCGTGCCGGAAGCCCTTACCTCCTGGAAGCTGATGGGACTTGCCTATACCAAAACATTGGATTATGGACAGATAGAGAAAGAGCTGATCACCCGGAAAGACCTGATGGTATTTCCCAATGTTCCGCGGTTTGTACGCCAGGGTGATACGGTTGTTTTCATCGCCCGGATCGTAAATCTGAGTGATCATGAAATATCGGGAGAAGCAAGGCTGGATCTGGCGGAAGGGATCACAATGCAGCCGCTGAATCAATTGATGCTGGATGCCGGATACAGGATGCCGGATACGGGATACGGGATGCGGGATACGAGATACGGGATAGGAGATTCTGGAAATATTAATCGTGGATCCCGGATCTCCGATCGCGTATCGTTTAACATTCCGGCCGGTCAGTCAACATCCGTCTCCTGGACCCTGGCCATTCCTGTTTCCCGGTTCATCAGTCTGCTGCAATATACCGTTACCGCTCAGGCAGGTGTTTTCAGCGATGGAGAGATGAACACCCTGCCGGTGCTGACGAACAGGATGCTGGTTACCGAATCGTTTCCGTTGCCGGTGAATGGAAAAGGGACCTTCGATTTTACGTTCGATAAACTGCTAAAATCCTCCAGTCAGAAATCGTTAAGCAGCTACCGGCTTACCCTCGAATTCGCCTCTAACCCGGCCTGGTATGCGGTACAGGCTTTGCCGGCACTGGATCAGAAAAGTTTCAAGAACACAGACCAGGTCTTCGCCGCATTTTATGCCAACGCTCTTGCCTCACACATTGCCAATTTTACTCCCCAGATCCGTCGGGTCTTTGAAAGCTGGAAAGCGCTGACTCCCGATGCCTTCCTGTCGAACCTGGAAAAAAACGAAGAGCTTAAATCGGCTATCCTGCAGGAGACACCCTGGGTACTCGATGCAAAGAATGAGACGGAGAACAGGAGGAAGCTCGGACTCTATTTCGACATGAACAACCTCCAACAGAGTTTCAGGGATAATCTCAAGCTGCTTCAGCAAATGCAGTACCCTTCAGGTGGCTGGCCATGGTTTGAAGGAATGCGTGAAAACAGGATCATCACACTGAATATCCTGACTGGCTTTGGCCGGATTGACCATCTTGGCGTCAAGTATGCGAATCAGGGTGCCGACGTGGAAAAGATGATTCAGAAAGCGATCACTTTCCTGGATTCTGAGTTGGTGAAAGACTACGATCAGCTGAAGAAAAACTCCCCCGGTAAACTGGATGCGAACCACCTGACACCATTTCAGGTGAAGTATCTCTATGCAAGAAGTCTCTTCTCCGGGATCCGGGATCCAAAATCTACCCCACCCCAGGAAGGGATGGGCATTTCAGGGATTGACGAAGTCCTGGAATACTATACAGCCCAGGCCAAAAAATTCTGGCTGAAGCAGGACCTTTACTCACAGGGAATGATTGCTTTGGCTTTGCACCGGATGGGTGACCAGGAAACGCCCGGAAAGATCATGAAGTCGTTGACTGAACGGGCACTGCACTCTTCTGAAATGGGCATGTATTGGGCTGCAGGAGGAGGATATGAGTGGTACCAGGCACCTGTTGAGGCGCAAGCCTTGATGGTTGAAGCTTATGATGAAGTTGCCGGCGATCAGAATTCAGTTGAGGAGTTGAAAGTCTGGCTGCTAAAACAGAAACAAACCCAGATGTGGCGAACCAAACAGGCTACTGTTGATGCCTGTTACGCATTACTGCTGAAAGGCTCGGACCTGCTCTCCGAGGATCCGCAGGTCAGAATCCGGCTTGGAAACAGGGAGATTGATCCTTCCCGGATGCCTGATCTGAAGCAGGAAGCCGGAACCGGCTACTTCAGCATGTCGTGGACCGGAGATGCCGTAACACCGGATATGGGACAAATCAGCGTCACGAAATCTACCGACGGCATCGCCTGGGGCGGACTCTACTGGCAATACTTCGAAAATCTCGATCAGATCACAGCCCATGAAACACCATTGAAGGTTACAAAAGAGATCTTCCTTGAGCAAAATACGGATGCGGGTCCGGTGCTCGTACCAATAACGAGGGACGAAGGACGAGGGACGAAGGACGAAGGACGTGGGACGAAGGAAGAAGGACGTGGGACGAAGGACGATAAACAAGGAACAACGAACAAGGAACAAGGAACAAGCAATGAGGAACCTGACAGTCACCAACTTTCTGTCGGGGATAAACTTAAGGTTCGTATCATCGTCACCGTCGACCGCAACATGGAGTTCG
>JACZJJ010000079.1 GCA_014860625.1 Bacteroidales bacterium
CCGTATCCCCTATCTCGTATCCCGTATCCCGCATCCCGTATCCCGCATCCCGTATCCCGCATCCCGTATCCCGTATCAGTTTACTATGATCTCTACGGGTAAGCGGGCCTGCACCCCCTTCATCTCCCTGATCTTCCGGAGGGTTTGGTAGTAGATGTAATCCTCTCCCAGCGCTTGTTTCATATAGACATCGGGGGTGGACTTGCCGGTAATCTGTTCGAGGATCTGCTGAAGAGGGTCTTTCAGCACAGGCAGTGCTGTGATGCGATAGTCGGTAAGTTCTGCCATGGAGGCAGCGAGGTTGATTGCGGCATCCAGTCCGCCGAGGGTATCCACCAATCCGAGCTGCAGTGCCTCCGTGCCACTCCAGATCCTGCCCTGACCGATGGCGTCAACCTGTTCTACTGTCATGTGGCGACCAGCGGCGACACGCCCGGCAAACACATCGTAAATATGGTCGACATCTTTCTGGATCACGGCTCTCTGGTAAGGAGTGAGAGGTTTCATTACCGGGATGAAGTCGGCGTTGTCGTTGGTGCTGGCGTTGTCGAAGGTGATTCCGAGCTTGTTGTTCATCAGTCCCTGCAGGTTGGGGATAGCGCCCCAAACACCAATGGAACCGGTGATGGTGGTGGGATCACACATGATTTTGTTGGCGGCACATGCGATGTAGTAACCGCCGCTGGCTGCCACATCGCCAAAGGAGGCTACGACAGGTTTCTCTCTGGAAGCCAGTTCAATCTCCCGCCAGATCACTTCCGAGGCAAGGGCGCTTCCTCCGCCTGAGTTCACCCGCAGGACGATGGCTTTCACGTTTTTGTCTTCACGGGCTTTTCTCACAGCCCTGGAGATCCGCTCACCGCCGATGTTCTCTTCGGTGCCTTCACCATCCACCACATCTCCAAAAGCAAATACGACAGCCACCTTCTCCTTGGCAGTAGAGGTGTTTCTGTCAGCTACCTTCATGTATGAGTCGAGCGTAACGGATTTAATCTTGGCAGCACTGTCGACCGAAAGCAACTCCCTGAGTGCTGTAAACATCTGATCCTTGTAAAGCACCTTGTCCACCAGCTTATGCTCCACGGCATCGGCGGCGGTCTGAACCAGAAGGGCATCAGCAATCCGATTGAGCTCCTGCGGCTCGATCGATCTTGCCTCGCTGATATCGGTGATGACCTGATGCCAGATGTCGGTGATCATGGCGGTGATCTGTTCCCTGTTTTCGGGGCTCATTTTCTGCAGGAAAAGAGGTTCGGTGGCTGCTTTGAACTTCCCGTGACGAACCACCTGAACGTCGATATCCAGTTTCTCCAGAGTTCCTTTGAGGAACATCAACTGGGCATTGAGCCCTTTGAAGAGCATCCCCCCTTCTGGGTTGAGGTAAATTTGATCGGCAGCAGTGGCCAGGTAGTAAGCCGCCTGCGAATAGTAATTTCCGTAGGAGACAAGGAACTTCCCGGAAGTCTTGAAGTCGATCAGGGCATCCCTGATCTCTTCGAGTGTTCCCATTCCTGCACTGATATTTTCAGTATTCAGGTAGATCCCGCTGATGCTGGCATCAGCTTTGGCTTTGGCAATGCTCTTAAGTATCTCATCGAGGCCCAGTACGTTCCCCGAACTCATCGGGTTGAAAAAGAAAGGCATGTTTGGCGACCTTTCGGAGATGGGTTTGTTGAAGTCGACGTAGAGGACTGTGTTGCCTGAAATGACGACCTCTTCAGTGGCACTGTTTGCGGCGATGATAACGCCCGCAACAATGGCGAATCCGATGAACGTAAGGATCACAACGGTGATAAATGTGCCCAGCATGGAAGCGAGCATGGTTTTTAAGAAGGACATGGTGTGAGTTTTGAGTTTATACAAAGATAAAGATAAAGTAATTAACATCATTTTGTGAATAGCTTTTCTCGTCACATGCCGTGAAATGCCATTAATTCCACTATCATTGCTGCGGTGAATTAATTCCTGCTGCATGCTCACCAGAGCCGTCATTATTCTTCTGATTCTGTTTTGTATTCCAGTGATCTCCCATCCTGAAAATGAGGAGGGTGGAAAGCGTGACGTGCCGAATGCGAATGATCCGAAACCTTCACCCAAGGCAGCTCCTTCGATCTTTATCATGGACAAAGGATACAAACCGGTCCCGCGGCTGGTGAGTTTCATGGTGCAACACAACCGGTCGCTCGATACCAGTTACCTGTCGAGGTTGCTCAGGGTTTACATTTCGGAGTGCCAGATGGAGGGCGTCAATTACGACATCGCTGTGGTGCAGATGTGCCTGGAGACAGGTTTTCTGCGGTTCAACGGTTCTGTCAGCCGTTTCCAGAATAATTTCTGCGGATTGGGTGCCGTGAGCGCTTCTGCCGCCGGCGATTGGTTCGGATCGATGGAGGAGGGAATCCGAGCCCACATTCAGCACCTGAAGGCTTATGCCAGCACTGCTCCGCTCACAACCCCACCTGTCGACAAGCGGTTTCACCATGTGAGGCGTGGCACCGTGTTCACCCTCTACGACCTCACCGGCCGCTGGGCCACAGACCCGAAGTACGGGGAGAAGCTTGAATATCTGCTGAGGAAACTCTATAGCGATTAGGGCCCCTAAATCCCCTAAAGGGGACTTACTCCCTCCCCTGAAGGGGAGGGTTGGGGAGGGGTGGATCCCGTATCTCGTATCCCATATCTTTTTAACTTTGTTTCATGTCGGTAAAAGAACCAAAAATTTTTCTCTCTCTCGGATCCAATGAAGGCGACCGGCTGGCTATGCTGAAGCAGGCGTGTACACTGATTGAACAAGAGGTTGGGAAAATCCGGAAGAGTTCTTCCATGTATGAAACCGAACCCTGGGGAATGGAGGGAGCAGAACCCTTTCTGAACCAGGTGATCCAGGTAACAAGTTCCCTGAAGCCGCAGGAACTTCTTTCTGTTTTATTGGAGATTGAACGAAAACTGGGAAGGATCCGCGATCCGCGATGCGCGATGCGCGATACGGGATCCGCGATGCGCGATACGGGATGCGCGATGCGCGATACACGTCTTACGTCTTACGTCTCACGTTCCATAGATCTGGACATACTTTTTTACGATTCTGAAATCGTGGAAACGGCGGAGCTTACAATTCCTCATCCGCACATCGCCGACCGTCGGTTTGTGCTGGTACCTCTGGCTGAGATTGCAGAAGAGGTTGTGCATCCGGGTTTGGGGAAATCAATTCGGCAGTTGTTGGCGGAGTGTAATGATTCGGGGGAAGTAAAAAAAATCGGTTAAGGTTTGTGTTCATGAATCTGGTCAGGAGCAAAGCGGGGAGAGGGTTAGGGTCAGGGTCAGGTTTTGGGCTAAAGCCCGGATTAGTTGGAGCCTCTCAAACCAGCATCCAGTCATCCAGTCATCCAGTCATCCAGTGATCCAGCATCACCAAATAGATTTGTATCTTTGATTCTTTAATTCGTAATTCTTCATTGTTAATTCGTAATTCTTCATTGTACAACTACATCGTCATCGAGGGAAATATCGGAGCTGGGAAGACCTCCCTGGCTACCCGGCTGGCGGAGGAGAGGCAGGCATCGCTGATTCTGGAGCAGTTTGAAGAGAACTCGTTTTTGCCCAGGTTTTATGAAGATCCGGCCCGCTATGCCTTTCCGCTGGAGTTGTCGTTTCTGGCCGATCGGTACCAGCAACTGAAGGAGCATTTTGTCAGGCCCGACCTTTTCAAACCGGTGACGGTAGCCGATTATCTCATCTACAAGTCGCTGATATTTGCCGGGCAGAACCTGGAAGCGGCTGAGATGACACTCTACAACCGGCTTTTTTCCATCGTGGCATCCGTTGTCCCAAAGCCCGATTTGCTGGTATTTCTTTTTCTTCGGCCGGATAAGCTGAAGGAGAATATTGTAAGTCGCGGCAGAAGTTATGAGCAGAATATTTCGGTGGAGTACCTTGAAAAGATCCAGCAGGGATACCTGGAGTTTATGAAGCAGCAGCCTGAGTGGAAGATCTTGCTGGTTGAGACCTCCCGGGTTGATTTTGTAAACCGCGAGGAGGATTATCACTGGATTGCCGATCTCATCTTTAAAGATTATCCTCCCGGCATCACCCGGGTGAAGGGATAAAAAAAAGGCTGATCCGCGTCCGGATCAGCCTTTTTTGGTCATCAGTAAACCTTACTTCACGATATTCTGGAATTCAGGAGTAGTTGCATAGTTATAAAATTCGCGGTCGCCTCTGGCCTGAGCTTTCAGATCGCTGTTCTCACAAGCTTTCATCAGGTATTCATAGAGCATCCCGGTGTCGTTCTTCTTGGCTCCAACAATTGCCAGAAGGTAGAAAGTTTCTGGTGTTTGGGGAGCGCACTTCAGTGTGGTCTCAGCGGCAGATGTGTTGCCAGAAACCAGCTGGAGCAGACCAAGGTTGTAGTCGCATTTTGCACTGCCGAGCATCTGAGAAGCTTTTGCGTAATCACCTTTCGGGATCATCAGAACGCCGAGGTTGTAATTCTCATTCTCGCCAAGTTGTTTGGCTTTGTTGAACATCTCTTCGGCTTTCCTGAGGTCTCCTGCTTTGGCATAAGCCACACCCAGGTTGTTCACGATGATACCGTTATTCGGCGCCAGATCATTGGCACTCTCGAGGTAATCAATCGCTGCTTTGTAGTTGCCGGCTGCGATGTTGGCAACACCTGCATTGCTCAGCGCTTTCCAGTTGTCTTTGTAAATCCTGGCTGCATTTTCGTAGATCTTCACCTGAGCTGAGATATCGGTTGTCAGAGTGCCGGCATAAAGAATCTCTTCAGCTTTCAGTTTTCCGGCATCGGTAACGGCCAGTGAAGCAATCTCTTCGTCGAGCAGACGTGGCTCATAGAGGTTTGCTTTGATAACAGCTCTTCTCAAAGGAGGCAGGAGGTTCTCTTCAATGGTGGGATAGATCAGGATCATGTCGCGGAGTTTCTGCTCTTTCTGGGCTTCACTCATCTGCGAGTTCACCACGTTCAGAATCTTGTCTTTGTCGGGCATGGTGCTGTTCTGGATCTCTTTCAGGAAGCCGTTCCAGTCGGGACCATGGTGGTTGAGCACAAAGTTGACATCAGCAGCAGCAGCTTCAACAGCAGCTTTTACGGCTTTCTTGTCTTTGTTGTCTTTGTTAGCTGCTTTCACCCATGCTTGGTACTGGGCAACCATATATTCGTTTCCGGTTACGGAGCGTTTCTCAGAAAGGCCAACGTTAAAGGTCTCTTCCCCTTCGGGTGATGCCCATCCGTCGATCTCAATGTTCTTCAGTTTCCATCCCTGCTGCAGGAAGGCATCCAAATCAGCCAGTGCCTGTTTGGAAGCGTCGGCCTTATTCAAACCGAACTTCAGGTTGAGTTTAGACAGGTTTTTCGGGAAGTAGAGAACGGCAGTTTTGGATACGATTACCTCTTTCACATAGCCGTGAGGGGCAATCAGGGTGGTGAGCTGGTTGCTGATCCGGGTGGGGGTATAGATCACACCGGGAGCGAGTGAGCGGGAAGGAAGCTCGATAAATTTGGCGATCAGCTTGATCTCGTCTTTCTTCGGGATGATGGTCTCTTTGGTTTCGTAGATAATCGGAGCAACAACAAGTTCCGAGGTATTCATCTCCGGAGTGTATGGGAAGACGGTTGTGTAGGTGAATGTACCGCCCTCTTTGTATTTGATCATGGTGCCGTCGCCTGCGATTTTTTCTCCCATCAGGTTCATGGCGGGAAGCTCGGTTTGGCCACCAGCGTAAGTGAGAACCGGCTGGAAATACATGGCAGCTTTCTGTGCAAAATATTTCTCAGGGAAGATACCCTTGATGGTAACAGTTACGGAATCTCCCTTTTCGGCGAGAACCGGAGGTGTTACTTCATAGATCACCTCTCCGTATCTCTTCTCCATCTCCTTCAGGCTGCCACCGCGGTAACCGAATTTGTAGGTCAGACCCAGTGTGACTGAGCTGTACATATCATTCTTGATCTGCTTGGCTCCCCCTTTGGTCATGTCGAGGATGTCGCCATCTCTCCAACGCCAGTAGAATTCGGGGTTGATCGACCAGTTTTTATGGATGTTGATATCTAAACCGATACCGGCGCCAACCTTGAACTCGAGGTTTTGGCCATTTGCCGCTCCGATAATGCCCGACGTGTTGCCCATGTTGTCTGCGAAGTCTTTTCGGCCGAGGTGTGCATCAACTTGACCGGTAAGAAGATTTGTACGGTGACCAATGGTCTGGTCGGCGCCAACACCAATAATGGCGTAGGAGCTTAACACCCGTTCGGGCTTGTACCCCAGGATCCAGTTGGTCCAGTTGATCGTTACCTGCAGGTCAGTCTCCCAGGGATAGGCAACGAATTTCTCGTGGAGATAATGCGGTGTTGGATTGGTTGGTTCTCCGTTGTCAAAGTCGTAGATAAATTTTCCTTCAACCCGGCTCTGGAGTTTCCCGTGTGCTACGCGGAAACGCGCACCGATCACCCGGGTGAACTGTTTGGTGAAGACAAGACCGTAGTTGTATCCCGTGAGGTTTTCGCCCATGTTGAACAATACGTTTTTGGAGAGGTCGCCGTTAAACTGCATGATCCCGCCAAAAGCCTGTACCGACCAATAGCTGTAAGAAGGAGCAGTATTCCGCGCCTTTTTCGCATCGGCAGGTGCATCCTGACTGATTGCGAGTACAGGTATGAGCGCCACGAGGAGGACGACCAGTACC
>JACZJJ010000080.1 GCA_014860625.1 Bacteroidales bacterium
CCTCTATCAATGCCGGCCAAACCCGCCCCTGTAATATGTTTATGCAGGTCCTGGAACTGATTCCTACACGTACCGGGGAACTCTTTCACACCGATAATGATGGGAATTTCTGGAGAATGTATTTTCACATTCCCGGAAGCCGGTGTTACGATAGGATTGACAACCCGGAGCTGGCATATGAAGGGGGAAGGGCATTTGGACAGTTTCAGGCGCTTACTGCAGGCATTGATCCGGGGACACTGGCTATCACGATACCGCGTTTTCATGATATTGCCTGGAGACTGGAGCAGTTTGATGAAGCCATTGGACAAGACATCGCGGATCGTGTATCGCGGATCCCGGATGAGATTCGTTTTGTGCGTGAGAGGGCGCAGGAGATGCACACCATCCAGCGGTTGGTGGAGAATGGGCAACTTCCGGTGCGGGTTACGCATAACGACACCAAATTCAACAACATCCTGTTCGACTCTAACGCTAAAGCCATCTGTATTGTTGACCTGGATACGGTGATGCCGGGAACCGTGCTCTATGATTTCGGAGATGCGATCCGGACAGGAGCAAACACAGCAGATGAAGACGAGCCTGATGTGAGCAAAGTCGGAATAGATCTGCGGCTCTTTGAAGCCTATGCCAGGGGGTTTCTCGAAACTGCAGGAGCCTCCCTTACGCCAGTGGAACTGGATCATCTTACTTTTTCGGCAAAGTTTATGACCTACATCATCGGCCTGCGGTTTCTTACCGACCACATTAACGGGGATACTTACTACAAGATCCATCACCCCGGGCATAACCTGCAGCGGGCGAGGTGTCAGTTCAGGTTGCTTTCGGAAATGGAGAAGCAAACCGGGAACATGGAACGGATCATAAAAGCAGTACCGATGTAGGGGCGGGTTTAGAACCCGCCCTTACACAACCCGCCCGTGATGGATGACCCGCTACCCTCACCCCTTCAGGGGCCATTTCCCGGTATGGGAATGAACTGAATTTCTGTGGAATCAAATCTGGAAATATCCGGCTGAATTGCAGGAGAACGGTCTTCCCAGGTAGTGCCTCCATCGGGCGAATAATAGATGAGGAGACTGACAGCCGGTGCCGTACTGGAACCGCATACAAACCATTCTTTTCCGACTGCAAAGAGATCCTGCAGATTTGTGTTCTGGTAATTCTCAAACGAATAGGTCTCCCAGGTATCCTCGGAGTTCAAGGAGTAAACAGGCTCGTTTTTAGCGACAAGCAAGACCTCCGACTCACTGGCAATGAACAGTTTGTTCCAACACTCCCCTTCTTCCCGGTTAGATATAACTTCCCATGTATTCCCATCATCATAACTCTTAAAAAGAGCTCTTGCACTATAACTCCCAGTTAAAAAAGCGGCAACTACTACTCGTTGATTGAAAGTTGCTATCTCATTGTACCACCAGTTCCCTGAAAACTGGAATTGCGCAAAGAGGTCGTGATTCACCCAGGTCAGGCCCATGTCTGTGCTGGACCATAGTTGTAACGAGTCGCCTATCCAGACTTTGTCTCCGGCTCCCATCTTAACGATAAAGAAGCTCCGCTGATGGGAGGGATCGGGCGAATCCCTATTGATCCAGTGAGGCACAACCGCTCTCTGATACTGTATCAGATTAGGGTATCCGACCATCCAGGTCGTTTGGTCGCGCGAATCCGTCCCTCTTACTTGTGGTGGATCGAGAATTGATTTACCGTTCTTGGTTGTGAACGACATCTTTTCCCAAGAGATCCCCTGATCCATGGTCAGGTAATAATAAGATTCTCCCATCTGGTCAGGAGCTGCCAGCAGCAACGCTGTGTTCACATCCATGGCATCCCCGTCAATAAATCCTTTCGATGGAAATTGTCCGGCATTACCCTGGCGGATCCAGGTTTTTCCACCATCTGTGGTGTGTAACAACAGGGCATAGCCACCTTCGGTGCCTCCATAGACCCAGAAATGTGAGTTGGCTACCGGTACAGGAGATGGATCAACTTTGTCATGTTTGCAGTTTGCGAAAGAAATAACCACGAGGCCGATTAATGACCAAAATAAAAACTTTTTCATAGCATCTGATTGTTTTAAAAAGGTATTTAGACCACAGTAAATATAAAATAAATATCAATATTAGATATTATTAATATTTAATTATCTTTGCTTTGGATCAGGTTTATATGCAACAATGAAAATAGTCAAGGGTCTGGGAATATCTTTTCTTATCCTCATTGTCCTCTTTTTTTCAGCTATCGGAATTGCCTTAAATTTTATTTTTACCCCGACAAAGATTACCCCGGTGATCACCTCCGTGCTCAATGAGAACATGCAGGCAAGGGTTCATCTGGAATCGGTGGAGCTGACATTCTTCTGTACCTTTCCCAATCTCGGACTGAAGCTTCGGAACGGATCGATGCTCTCGCTTGCTACCTATATCCATCCTGCAGATACAACGATACCGACCGACTCTCTGCTGGCATTTCGTGAATGCAGGGTAACCATCAATCCCATTGCCTATTTCCTGAAGAAAGAGATCAGCATTCATGAGATCCGGCTCACCGATCCGGTCATCCATGCCTTCATCGATTCCGCAGGCCGGGCAAACTGGGAGGTGATGAGGCATGAAAATGACACAGCCGGTTCATCAACGCCTGGGGACACTTCTGGCGCCCCTGTGGGTTTATCGATCGATATAAAAAAAGTGGCTGTCCAAAACGGAAAGATGACCTTCAGTGACCGAAGCACCAATCTGGACTTAAGTTTACAGGAACTTAACTTCCGGCTGAAGGGTTCCTTTCATGAAAGAACATCAAGCCTGAGCGCCAGTCTTTCTGCTACAGACATCCGATGCATGCAACAGAAACAGGTATTGGCCGACGGCTTATCTTTGGGATTTAAGGCGGATCTCGGCTTCGATAGCGGTCTGAACCGCCTTGATGTAAACCAGGCTTCGATAACCTTAAATTCCATTGACCTGATGGCCAGTGGATCTCTGGTGGAAGATACGTTGACACAGACAGTGAATGTTGACCTCACCTTAGGCCTCCATGTGAAATCCCTGAAAGACCTGCTCCTGATGATCCCTTCCGGCATTGTAGACCCGCATGTTTCCCTGGAAGCAAAGGGGGAAGTGAGTATAGAAGCCCGTGTGAAAGGTATCTATGGAAACGATCAGATCCCGCTGATCACAGGCACGGTGCTCATCCAAGACGGCTATGCAAGATACAACCAACTTCCCGGCAGCATCGACAAACTGGATGTGGATATTGGATTCCTGCTGGATGCAGGTAAAAAACAGCCGTCCTGGGTAGAGGTGAATAAATTTATGTTCCATTGTGGCTCTTCACAGGTTGAGGCAACAGGCCGGATCACCCACTTGCTTACCAATCCATTTTTGCGGGCCGGATTGACAGCCAGGGTCAATTTTTATGAATTAGCCGAGATCTTTCCAATCGCTGAAGGCGTAACGCTGGAAGGGACCCTTAACAGCCATCTGGATGCAGCGTTCAGGTTTTCTGACCTGGACCAAAAGGATTACGGAATGTTGGCCCTACGCGGTGAAGCACAGATGAATGATGTGAAACTGGAGAGCAGCAAAGATACCTTCCTGTTTGTGATGAACCAGGCATACCTGCATTTTGGGAGAGAAAACAACGACACGGCTCTCCTGGAGCAGATCAGTTTGCTCCATGGCCTGGTCAAATTGAACGGAATGCAGCTCTATGCCCAGGAAAAGCTGAGCCTTTCACTGGGACAACTGGATCTCAGTTTCACCACGTCAGAACCGAAAGATACAATGATAGTCGCTCCTCTAACCGCCTCTGCCGGCATTCAGGACCTTTTCGTCAACCTTTCGGATTCCCTGATAATGAAATGCGGTAAGGCAGAAGCTAAACTCCGGGTGGTTCCTTCACTGGCAGAACCTTCGTTGGGAATCGTCCATGGATCCTTTTCGATCGACACCTTGGCCGCGGAAGCATTGACTTCAGTAGCCCGGCTGGAGAATGCAGAGATCAACGTGACCACTCAACCAGGGCAAGCCGGAAAAGATGGCTGGATCACCGGCGGAAGCATCGGATTTTCCCGCCTTATCGCCTTTACTCCTCTTTTTCCACTCAACGTAGTGTTAGACCGTGCCATGCTGAAGTTCAGCCCCGGAGAATTTTTCCTTGACAACGTTTCCGCCACGGTAGGGAGTTCCAATGTTGTCCTTTCTGGGCAGGTTCATCTTCCCTCCCTTTCAGCGACCCCTGCAGATAAACTTCGGGCCAGCCTTTACCTGGAATCAGATCTGATAGACTTGAATGAACTCGCTGAAGCGATGAACCAGGGGAACCGGTATGCGGAAGAGCTGGCAAGGATAGAACCTGCTCAGGTCAAATTACTGTCCGTAGATTCCGTGCCTTCAGGAGAATCAAAGAAAGAGAGCGGGGCTAAAACAACTGCTTTTTCCTCCTTTGTAGTGCCGGCAGATCTTGACCTAACCTTTGAAACCAGGATTCGCAAGGTCCTGTTCGATGATCTGGTGATGGAGTCGATCAGGGGAAGGATAGAGATCAAAGACCAGTCGGTAGACCTGAATGAATTGTCGATGTCAAACCAGGGAGCTACCTTTCGGACCTCCCTGCTGTACCGGGCTCCCACCCGCGATGATATTTATATCGGGCTGGATCTGGACATTACTAATATAGATCTTGGTATTCTAAGGGATATGACCCCTTCGCTTGATACCTTGCTCCCCATGCTGAATTCGCTTGACGGGAAAGTCTGTTTCAGGATGGCTGCTGAAGCAAAACTTGACACCAACTTGTCGGTCATCCTGAAAACCTTACAGGGAGCAGCCTCACTGCAAGCCGACAGCCTGGTCATCCTCGACAGTGAAAATTTCGGGAAAATCGCAAAGATGTTCTATTTTAAAAATAAACAGAGGAACCTCATCGATGAGATTTCCGCGGAGATTTTGTTTAGCGATGGTGCCGTCGAAGTATTTCCTTTTCTGTTGCATGCGGATGCTTACCAAGTTGCAGTTGGTGGAGAACAAAACCTGGATCTGAGTTTCAACTACCACGTGTCAATGTTATCCCCTTTGCGCATTTCCATGGATATCACAGGGACTCCTGACAAGATGAAGTTTGACCTGGTAAAAAGCAGGTACCGGGATCTGTTCATTCCCTCCAGGAAAGGGGTGGTAGACAGCTCCGCCCTGTTGATCCGGAAGAAGGTCCGTGAAGAACTTATTCGAAATTAATTTTCATTTCAACCTAGTATCCACCAATTCTGCGAGTTATGAAAAAGTATCTAGCCTTTTTGATCAGTTGCGTTGTCTTATCAGTTATCATAACTGATTGTCAAAGCCCGGCTCCAAAAGATCCAAGGGTCTTTGATATCACCTACCAGACCCCCGGCGTCGATGGAACGATGCTGACGGCATCAGGCATTATCATGATCCCTCCTGCCGGGAACGGGCCATTCCCTCTCCTTTCGGCCCAGCACGGTACGATCTTCGACCGCCATGTGGCCCCTTCGTACCTCGACAGTTGTATAGAAGCACAGGCATGGTTGATGGAGGTTGCTGCCAAAGGGTATGTAGTGGTAATGGCCGACTACATTGGCCTGGGAAAAGAGGGAACCACGCTGCATCCCTATTTTCACACGCAGACCGAAGCCACAGCTACGCGGGATATGATCCGTGCTGCACGTGAATTTTGTACCGCCCAGGGATTCCTCCTGGACGATAGATTATTTCTGGTCGGTTATTCCCAGGGAGGCCATGTCACGGCATCCCTTCAACGCCTTCTCGAGCAGGATCATCCCGATGAATTTCGTATCACCGCAAGCGCCATCATGGCTGCCCCCCTCGACCTTACGATGCTGTTTGAGCACCATGTGACTACCCCAAATGCGATCTCACCGGCCCTCACATCACTGATATCCAATACATTCAACTGGATCTATACCCTGGTTCCTGATCCCATTGAGATCTTTCAACCACCCTATGATACCCTGGTTCCGGTTTTGCTTGATTTCAACCATCCTGAAGCCACTGTCATCCAAACCCTGAATACTCCTCCGGTCAATATTTTTCAACCGCAATTCCTGGAAACGGTCTCAGCCGGAACAAATCCGTTCAATGCTGCACTGGATGCAAACCAAGCCTTTGATTGGAGTCCAAAGGCTCCAACGATCCTTGTTTATTCAATGGCCGATGAAGTTATTCCCTTTGCTATCGGTGAAAAAGCCTATGCCACCATGCTTGACCTGGGTGGAAATGTCGATACTATTAATACGGGAAATATATACAACCATGGGGATGGGTTTCTGCCGGCGCTGATGAAGGCGAAAGAGTGGTTCGATACCTTTGAGTGAAATAGCGAAATAGCGAAATAGTGAAATAGCGAAAAATTTCATTGCGAGGAGCAGAGCGACGCGGTAATGGTGAAATCGTTACCTTTGGGGAATCTTTATAAACTTCTCTCCCATGAAAACAGGCCGGAATTTCGCATTTCTTATTACTATTTTCCTCTTCCCGATATTTGGTGCTTTCGGGCAACAGAATTCCTCATTTTCTATCGTCCCTCAACCAGCTTCCATAAAAATGAAGCCGGGAACGTTCCGTATCACCAATCAAACGATGCTCCTGGTTGCCGAACGTGATATTGACCTGAAAAACGTTGCGATTCTCTTTGCAGAGCAGCTTCGGCTGGCAGGAGGTCCCTTTCTTCGTGTTGAGCCGATGCTGGATGAAACAAGCGATGGAAACGCCATCATTTTTGCTTTCAATAAGAAGAGAGAAAGCCTTCCCACCGAAGGGTACCGGCTAAATATCTCTCCCAACGGGATCCTTTTGACAGGTAACTCTGGCGCCGGGCTGTTCTATGGAATGCAAACACTTTTGCAGCTGCTTCCACCTGAAGTTTGCAATATCTCCAAACCGGAAGAGGGGAAAAGCTGGGAGGTTCCCTGTGCCGACATCAAGGACGAGCCTCGGTTCCCTTACCGGGGAATGCACCTGGATGTTTCACGCCATTTTTTTCCGAAAGATTTTATTTTCAAATACATCGACCTGCTGGCCATGTACAAAATGAACATTTTTCATTGGCACCTCACCGACGATAACGGCTGGCGGATCGAGATCAAAAAGTACCCTGAACTGACAGAAGTGAGCGCCTGGCGGGTCGATCACGAAGATCTCCCCTGGGGTGAGCGCCCTCCGCAGGAAGCCGGTGAGAAAGCAACATACGGCGGATTTTATACCCAGGACGACATCCGGGAAGTCGTGCAGTATGCAGCCCAGCGCTACATCACCATCATTCCCGAGATCGAAATGCCTGCCCATTCGGTAGAGGTGCTGGCAGCCTATCCGGATCTCTCCTGCACCGGCGGACCATTTACCGTTCCTCCGGGCAGTTACTGGCCAAACAGCGATATTTTCTGTGCCGGGAATGACAATGTCTTCGTTTTCCTGGAGGATGTGCTGTCAGAGGTAATGGAACTTTTCCCGTCAGAATATATTCATGTGGGCGGGGATGAAGCTACGAAAACCCGCTGGGAGGAGTGTCAGAAATGCCAGCAGCGCATGAAAGAGGAAGGGTTGAAAGATGAAAAAGAGCTGCAGAGCTATTTCATCAAGCGGATGGAGAAATTTATCAACTCCAGGGGGAAAAAGCTGATTGGCTGGGATGAGATCCTGGAAGGTGGCCTGGCTCCCGAAGCTACTGTCATGTCGTGGCGTGGAGTTGAGGGTGGCATTGCCGCCGCACGGCAGGGACACGATGTGATCATGACTCCCACCCCTTATTGCTATTTCGACTACTACCAGGCCGACCCGCAATTTGAACCGAAAGCCATCGGGGGATTTACCACACTGAAGAAGGTTTACTCCTTTGAACCCATCCCTGAAGAGCTCACGGTGGAAGAGGGGAAGCATATCCTGGGAGCCCAGGGGAATGTTTGGACGGAATACATCCCCACCCCTGAACATGCAGAATACATGGCCGTTCCAAGGATGATTGCCATTGCCGAGATCGACTGGTCGCCGGCGAAACTGAGAAACTGGGACAACTTCCGGCAGCGGCTGGATTCACAGTTCGAACGACTGGAATATATGGGGGTGAATTACTCCAAAGGATCGTTCAAAGCCGACATTCACACACACTATGACCCGAAAAGCAACAAGGTGCAGGTTATCCTCTCATCGGAACAGCCGGGAATCCCTATCCGTTACACGACCAACGGGAACGATCCGACAGCTGCCTCAACACTGTACACCGCCCCCTTCGACATAGCTGCCAATGCCTACATCAAAGCCGCCCTTTTTGTTGATGGGAAGTTGAAAGAGAAACCCAGCGAAATGCCCGTCATCTTCCATCACGCAATCGGAAAACCCGTCACATATCTGGCATCCTACTCTACCCGGTATCCGGCATCAGGACCTGGCACATTAACGGATGGGATCCGCGGCAACACCAATCACCGTGACGGCCGCTGGCAAGGCTACCTGGGAACAGATGTTGAGATCATCATTGACCTGGGGAAAGAGATGCCTGTCAGATCGGTTTCAACCACCTTCCTTCAAAACAGCAGAAGCTGGATTTTCGCCCCATCAATGGTGGAATTCTCGCTATCCTCCAACGGGAAGACGTGGCATTCAGTCTATGAAAAACGTAATCCTCTTCCAGAAAAGAATGAAGAGATACTTATCCAGCCATTTTCTAATGCCTACCCACTGGATGCCAAAGCCCGGTATATCAAGGTGATGGCCTATTCAAGCGGAAATTGCCCCGACTGGCATGAAGGGAAAGGAGAGAAGTGCTGGATCTTCCTCGACGAGGTGGTAGTCTATTAATTCTTGAAGAATTTCTTGACAACGGAAGCTGTATTCCCGTTTACTTTCAGGATGTATAGACCTGAGGTGTATCCTGAGATATCAATTGCCGTATTTCCGTTTCTGATCTGAGATTCATATAATTTCCTTCCATCGGGTCGGTAAATCTCCAGGGAGAATAATTCGTGCCCCTCTCCGGGCAATGAGATGAATAACTTCTCACGTGCCGGATTGGGATAGATCATGATGCCTGAAAGCTCATCCTCTTCCATGCCAAGGGGAGCGGCCGTGGCTATATTTGAGATGACAGAAGCATACCCAAACTCTTTGGATGGGATGCAATGTTCGGGCCTGATCACTTCAATGAAGTACGTAGCCAGACCAGAAGTGGTGTAGAAATCGGTATAGGAATCGACATTGCTGGCAACTGAATCAATAACCTCCCAGGGATCCGTTCCAAGTTTCCGGTAAATTTTGTACGTCAAAAACTCGAACCCTTCATAATGATTCCAGATCAGATTAAAGCCATAGATACCTGGATTGATGTTGAGGTGAACCGTTTTATGGTAAGGTGATTTTTCAAATTCGTTCCCTGCGGTATCAGTCACAGAAAGCCTGTACCTGTCTGATTTCATTAAAGGATCTGCCGTAGGGTCAAGGTATGTACTCATTTGGGGGTAAGGGACCTCTGCAATTTTTTCATAGTGATTCTGCTGATAGGTTTCCCGGTAAACGTTAAAATGGGAAGCGTGATTACTTCCTATTTTATTCCAGACAATCAAGTTTTTCATTGCTGCAGTGTCGAAAGTCACCATGCAGATGTGCTGGAAGATGGCGCCACCCGAGATTGTCACAACCGCAACTCCCTCCATCTCACGGATGCAGTCGCTGCCGTCAATCTTGGCAATGCAATCATAGGATCCGGGTTCAGTCTGCAACCCGAACTCAATTGGGTTTCCAGTCCCTAGCTTGTTATTTTCCACATAAACGCCATTTCTCCTGAGCTTATAGATGACACCTGTCTGAGACCCACTCAAACCAACAGGCACACCCACACCACCTGCCAGGTAGCTTCCGCCTCCTGTCATATGAAACAATGCAGGATGTTCTACAATTAAAATTCCACGAGTGTGATCACATGTGTCTCCAGCATGAATGACAAGTACCGACACATGTTTCTCGCCGGTAGTCAGCCATTTGATCCAGTAAGGGCCTTGTCCGGATCCTTCAAGGACAATTGCGCCGTCGAAATCCCAATCATAAAAGGCCGCTTCAGGCATACTACCTGTAAAGGTTACTTTCACGTGCTGTTCCAGACATGCGATTTCTGCCATTGAAAACGTGCAGGTTGGTCTTTGTGCAATGGCACTGGAACCCAAAATCAGGGTCATGAATAAACCGTACGCTACGGCAATCAGAAACCGGAAAGATATTTTCATGTCTATATATTTAATTGTCTAAAAATAGATGACAATGAAAGAACATTAAAGTTGCTTTGAAGAAAGTTATAAACCGCTGAATGTTAGAGAAGAGGTAAGAAGGCGTTTGAATTTGCGTATCTTGAATGCTAGACTGTCATGATATCTTTCTCTTTTACATCGAGAAATTTATCCACCTCAGCGATGAAGTCGTCGGTAATTTTCTGGATATCACCTTCCAGTCTTGTGACTACATCTTCAGGAGTTCCATCTTTTTTAAGGGTCTTGGCTGTGTCATTGGCAGCTCTGCGGATGTTGCGGATGCTGATCTTGGCATTTTCGGCTTCCATCTTCGCTTTTTTCACCAGATCACGCCGGCGCTCTTCTGTAAGCGGAGGAACGACAATCCGAAGAATTTCTCCTTCATTTTTGGGATTGAAGCCCAGATTTGCGGCCATGATGGCTTTTTCAAGCAGCCCAAGCACTCCTTTATCCCAGGGCTGGACGATGATCTGGCGGGCATCAGGGGTACTTATGTTCGCCGTTTGCTCGATGGGTGTCATCACGCCGTAGTAGTCTATCTTGACGCCTTCCAGCATCATCGGACTCGCTTTCCCGGCACGGATTTTCTGAAACTCCTTTTCCAGGTGGGAAACTGCCAGTTGCATCCCTTCACGGGCTTCCTCCAGGGTAAATTCTGTTTCTTCGCTCATAACGGCTTTTGGTTTGGTTGTGTTACAAAATTAAATATTTTTGCTTAACGAACCATTTTCTGTTTCAGCTAAGAATTCTCTATGACAGATCCAATCGTACTCGGGGTTGATATCGGCGGCAGCCACATCACTGTAATGGGAGTGAACCTTCACCGTAAAGCGCTGCTTCACTCCATGGTCAATCGCAGGCATGTCGACTGTCATGCCAGTGCCGATTCAATCCTCGGCACCTGGGCTGAAGCCCTGATGGATGTAATCTCACAGCTTCCCGGAAATACCGTCAAAGGCATCGGTTTCGCCATGCCGGGGCCATTTGATTATCCCGAAGGAATAGCCCATTTCAAGGGGGTGATGAAATACGATAACCTGAACAATGTGCCTGTGAGGGAGGAGATCTATCAACGACTGCAACTGGCGCGAGATATTCCCGTCAGGTTTTTGAACGACGCCACCTGCTTTGCCATTGGCGAGGCCTGGCTGGGTCCTTCTGCCAACTATACCCGCACCATGGCAATCACCCTGGGCACCGGCTTCGGTTCCGCTTTCCTTGATCACGGGATTCCGGTTGAGAAAGGGAATGAAGTGCCGGAAAGCGGGTGTGTTTATCACCTTCCATTTGGCAACAGCAATGCCGATGATCATTTTTCCTCCCGATGGTTCAAGCGGATTTACGAGGAGCGATTTTCGCGGGAGAGTTGTGGGGTCAAAGAGATGTCGGCAGAGGCTGAACATAACCCGGAAGTTCAGGCGATCTTTACCGAATTCGGACAAAACCTGGGAAATTTTCTGGCTCCCTGGCTGGTGCGTTTCCAGGCAGGTTGCCTGACGATCGGAGGAAACATTTCGCGCGGATATCATCTCTTCGGACAACCGTTCCGCACCGCGCTCAGATCGCACAACTGCGACACAGAGGTGTTCCTTTCGGTTCTTGGGGAGGATGCTGCCATTGCGGGAAGCGCCCGGCTGACTGATGACGACTTTTACTTACGATTGCCATTTATCTCAAACAAATAAACACCTTTATGGAAACCAACAAACTCAGGTATTCACACCTGCTGCCGGTATTGATGTCGTTTCTGGTCATGAGTTTTGTCGACCTGGTAGGCATCGGAGTAGACAGGGTCAGCAAAGACATGGCTCTCAGTGCCACGATGGGGCAACTCATTCCTTCGGCCGCATTTTTATGGTTCCTTCTTCTATCGGTACCCACTGGTATCATCCAGGCGCGTATCGGGAAACGTCACATGCTGAATATCGGGATGGGGATCACGGCACTCGGCATGTTCCTTCCCTTCTTCTCCTACTCCTTTGGGACGGTATTGGCGGGTTTTGCCCTCCTGGGAATCGGTAATACAATCGTCCAGGTGTCTGCCAACCCGTTACTTGTGGATGTAGTCCCCGGAAACAGGGTTTCCAGTTTCATGAGTTTCTCGCAGTTCATCAAGGCGATCGGATCGATGATAGGGGCTCCATTGGCAGCGTTGTTTGCCATGCAGTTTGGCGACTGGAAACTGATTTTCCTGGTGTTCGGGATCGTCTCTATCCTCTCGGTGCTTTGGCTCAGTTCAGTTAAAATTGAAGAGCGTCAGGTGGTTGGACAGAAGGTGACCTTTGGTACTGCTTTCAAATTGCTTGGCAATGGCTTCATTTTCCTGATGGTGCTATCGATCTTTGTAGTGGTTGGCATCGATGTAGGGTTTAACTCCAACTCAGGCCAGTTCCTTATTAAACATTTCGGCATTGATTCAACGGCTGCAGAGTCGGGACGGAGCATCTACTTCTTCGGCCGTATGCTGGGGACATTCCTGGGAGCTATTCTGCTGACCAGGCTTTCACCCAGAAAATTTTTCATCTGGACTACCATACTTGGTATCGCGGCGCTTCTGATCATTCTTGTCTCCAAGGAGCATTATATGGCCTGGATCCTCGTCTTTGTAATTGGACTTGCCGTAGCGAACATCTGGCCGCTGGTATTTTCCATCACCATTGAAAAATATCCCGATCGTGCCAACGAGGTATCCGGACTGATGATGATGGCGATCTGCGGTGGTGCTGTGATTCCGTTGCTGATGGGATGGATCACCGATGTCAGCGGAACCATCGCCGGCATGACCGTGCTGATTGTATGCATGGTTTATTTGCTGGGGGTAGCGATTTACTCACTCAGAAAATAGCGAGAAGCGAAAAGCGAAAAGCGAAATTTACGATACGACGGTTCCGATCTTCTCCCCTTTCACCACTTTCACCAGGTTTCCGGGTGTATTCATATTGAACACAACGATTGGAAGGTTGTTCTCCTTGCAGAGAGTGAATGCCGTTAAATCCATGATCTTCAGGCCTTTTTCGTAGGCATCATCAAATGTGAGGGTGTCAAATTTAGTTGCCGAAAAGTCCTTTTCGGGGTCGGCAGTATATACCCCATCCACGCGGGTACCTTTGAGGATTGCATCGGCTTTGATCTCCACTGCACGGAGAGCAGCGGCAGAGTCGGTAGTAAAATAGGGATTCCCAGTCCCTCCGCTGATGATCGCAACATAGCCCTGTTCCAGGTATTCAATAGCTCTTGAGCTGCTCATCCGTTCGCAAATGGGATCAATGGCAATTCCTCCCAGCAGTTTTGACCGGAGACCCAGTTTCCCGAGAGCATCCTGAATAGCCATACTGTTGATCACAGTTGCGAGCATGCCCATATAGTCACCTTGTGCTCGATCGACACCTTCAGCAGTGCCTTGAAGGCCGCGAAAGATGTTTCCTCCGCCTATCACGATAGCGACCTGGACGTTTTCATCCACGATTGTTTTAATTTCGGAAGCATAGGCTGCCAATCGTTTTGGATCAATGCCAAAGCCCTGCGTGCCTTCGAGGGCTTCGCCGGAGAGCTTTAAAAGGATGCGGGAAAAGGTCATATTCGGTTGTTTCTTGATTACTGGATTACTGGATTACTGGATCACTGGATCACTGGATCACTGGATCACTGGATCACTGGATTACTGGATTACTGGATGCTGGTTATTATTTTGTACTAAATTACATCTCACGTCCTTCGGGTTTCGTCTTTCGCCCTTCGTCTTTCGTCTTTCGTCTTTCGTCTTCCCTCTTCCCTCTTCCCTCTTCCCTCGTCCTTCGTCCTTCGTCCTTCGTCACTGCCCTGCTCCGTGGCAATTCTTATATTTCTTTCCGCTTCCGCATGGGCAGGAGTCGTTTCGTCCCACTTTTTTCTCTACGGTCACAGGCTGAGGTTTACTGCGTTCCTGCGTATTCGAATGTGCCTGGGAAAGGAGGTCGGATCGCTCTTCCTTCAACCGTTGCCGGTCCATCTTGCGTGTTTGAGCTTCCTGCACATTATCGGCACGCATGGGAACATCGCACTTTATCAGGAAGGAAATGATCTCCTTATTTGTCCTCAGCATCATTGCTTTGAACAGTTCAAACGACTCAAATTTGTAGATCAGTAACGGGTCCTTCTGTTCGTAGGCAGCATTTTGCACAGACTGTTTCAGGTCGTCCATCTCACGGAGATGCTCTTTCCAGGCGTTATCGATCATTCCAAGCACGATGCTCTTTTCTATGGCGAGGACAACCTCCTTGCCTTTGTCTTCAAACGCCTTTTTCAGGTTGGCAACAGCCTGCATCGACTTGATTCCGTCAGTCACCGGGATAGCTATATTTTCATACCGTGTATCGTTTTCAAGGACATTTTTTACAACCGGATATACCCTTTCGGCAATGCTGTTGTTCTTCTCCCTGTAACGTTTGTACGTTGTATTGTAAATTGTTGTGGTGAGCTCGTCACTGTTGCCCGATGTAAATTCCTTTTCATTCACAGGGCAGTCTATTACAAACTCTTTCAGAAGCTCCAGTTTCATTCCGGTGTAGTCGCTCGAATCCTGATATTCCATGACAGTCGATTCGCAAACATCGTAGATCATATTGGCAATATCCACCGCTAACCGATCTCCAAACAGGGCATGATGCCGTTTTTTATAGATTACTTCCCGCTGGATATTCATCACGTCATCATACTCCAGCAATCGCTTCCGGATGCCAAAGTTGTTCTCTTCAACCTTTTTCTGAGCCCGTTCGATCGACTTTGAGATCATGCTGTGCTGGATCACCTCTCCATCGTCGATGCCCATGGTGTCCATGATCTTTGCAATCCTCTCCGAACCGAACATCCGCATCAGGTCATCTTCGAGTGCAACAAAAAACTGGGAGCTACCCGGGTCACCCTGTCGGCCAGACCGGCCCCTGAGCTGACGGTCGACCCGCCGCGACTCATGCCTCTCGGTGCCGATGATAGCCAAACCACCTGCCTCCTTTACCCCTTTGCCCAGCTTGATGTCTGTACCACGGCCTGCCATGTTTGTGGCAATGGTAACCGTACCGGATTTCCCAGCTTCGGCAACAATATCGGCCTCTTTGGCATGGAGCTTGGCATTGAGTACATTGTGTGGAACATTCACCCGTTTCAACATGCGGCTGAGAAGCTCCGAAGTCTCAACGGAGGTGGTCCCCACGAGAACCGGCCGCCCTTTCGCCACCAGGTCTTCTATTTCTGCAATGACAGCATTGAACTTCTCCCTTTTGGTCTTATAGACAAGGTCTTCCCGGTCGTCGCGGGTAATCGGTTTATTGGTAGGGATCACAACCACGTCAAGCTTATAGATATCCCAGAGCTCCCCGGCTTCAGTCTCTGCCGTTCCGGTCATACCGGCCAGCTTGTTGTACATCCTGAAATAGTTCTGCAGGGTGATCGTGGCATAGGTTTGCGTAGCAGCTTCAATCTTGACGCTCTCTTTCGCTTCAATGGCCTGGTGCAGTCCGTCGGAATACCTTCTTCCTTCAAGGATACGACCCGTTTGCTCATCAACGATCTTCACCTTGTTATCCATCACGACATATTCAACATCCTTCTCAAAAAGTGCATAGGCTTTGAGCAGCTGATTCACGGTATGTACGCGCTCGGCTTTGATTGCATAGTCGCGCATCAGGGAGCTCTTCTTCTCCATCAGATCCGCCTCCGTGAGCCCATGCTTGTCCAATTCTGCCAATTCGGAACCGATATCAGGAAGAATATAGAAATTGGTCTCTTCGTAAGATTCAGTCAGCAGGTCAATTCCTTTTTCGGTGAGCTCAATCGTGTTGTTTTTCTCATCGATGACAAAATAGAGTTCATCGTTGATGATATGCATGTTTTTAGCCTGTTCCTGCAGATAAAAATTGTATGTTTTTTGCATCTGGGCTTTCATCCCCGACTCACTCAGGAACTTGATGAGCGCCTTGTTTTTGGGGAGGCCGTGATGACAACGAAGCAGCTGCTCTCCGGCTTTCCTCATGTTGTCATCATTTTTTTCGTCGGATGCCAGTGTTTTGGCATCGGCGAGGAGCTTGGTCACCAGGTTTCGCTGCGCATTGTAAAGCTTAGTTACCTGCGCTTTCAATTCATCAAAAAGCTGGTTTTCTCCTTTGGGTGTGGGACCGGAGATGATCAAAGGAGTTCTGGCATCATCGATAAGAACAGAGTCAACCTCATCCACGATGACGTAGTTATGTTTCCTCTGCACCAGTTCTTCGGGCAAACTGGTCATGTTATCCCTTAAGTAGTCAAATCCGAATTCGTTGTTGGTGCCATAGGTAATATCGGCGAGATAGGCATTCCTTCTTGCTTCGGAGTTGGGTTCGTGCTTGTCGATACAGTCTACTTTAAGTCCGTGGAACTCAAAAAGCGGGCCCATCCATTCCGAGTCGCGTTTGGCCAGGTAATCGTTGACCGTCACAATATGCACACCTTTCCCGGGAAGGGCGTTCAGATAGACGGGTAGCGTAGCCACAAGCGTTTTACCTTCACCTGTAGCCATCTCAGCAACTTTTCCCCGGTGCAGAACGATTCCGCCAATCAGCTGGCAATCGTAATGGACCATATCCCACCGGATCATGTTACCTCCGGCAAGCCATGAGCTCTTGAACTTCGCTTTATCACCAACGATCTCTATCCCCGGTCTTTTTGCAGCAAGGTCGCGATCCATTTGCGTAGCGGTTACCTCCAGGTATTCGTTATCGACCAGTCGTCGTGCTGTTTCCCTGATCACGGCAAATGCTTCAGGAAGAATTTCATTGAGTACCTCCTGTGTCAGTTCATAGGTCTCTTTCTCCAGCTTGTCTTGGGTGCCATATAACTTCTCTTTCTCTTCGATATCCGTCTCTTCCGATTCGATTTGCAGGTTGAGCTCTGCAATCTCCTTCTCTTTCAGGGCAATATGCTCTTCAATCCGCTTTCTGAATTCATGCGTTTTGGCACGCAACTCATCGTTGGAGAGGGAGTGAAGGGTTTTGTCGATCTCTATGGCACGATTTACAATCGGCTGGACCTCCTTGATATCCCTATCGGATTTACTCCCTAACATCTTTTTTACTAAACTAAACATGATATATTTTCTTTCTTTTCTATCAATGAATAAGATCTTCAATCACCCTTTCCAACCCATCACTGAGATTGGGTGCCGGTGCCTGAACAATGTTTCCGTCTTTGTCAATAACCACATATAAGGGGTAGGTTGTCACCTCATAATTCTTCAGCAGATCTGTATTATCCGAGAAATGGAGCATGGTCCAGGCAAACTCAGGTTTTATCATGACAAAATAGTTCATCTTGATCCAGTACCTGTCAGCACAAATGCTGATGAATGCCACCTGATCTTTGTATTTCTGGTAAAGCGGAACTTCCAGCTCCATTTCAGCCAGGCAGCCCTGGCAGAAGGTGGTCCAGAAATTCAAGACTACCGGTTTCCCGAGAAAATCCTTCAAGGAGTGTGATTTATCCTTTTGCCTGCCAATCAGTGTGAATTCAGGAGCAGGGGTCCCTTTCCGGAGCTTGGTCACTTTGGCCTTCAGGTTCAAAGCAATCAACCGGTTCCTCTCTGTTTGACTCTCCTGACTGATTGCGGTAAAAACAGAGATGATCGGGTCCTGTAATTCCTGGTTGGAGTAAAAAAGTTCAAACAACCCCTGCATTAGCACCAGTTCACGCAATTCAACGTTTATCAGAACCGAATCGGTTGCAAGGGTTGTCATCAGCTTATGATAGGGATCGGGGCCTTTGATAATCGGGTCCAGGTCAATCTTTCGAAGGATGTTGGACGTAGCAGTAAGATATTTCGTAAAGTAGTTGTCAAAGAACTGCATATACTCCACATTGTTGTAAAGTACGGGTTGGTTAATGAAATAGTTCTTTGCCAGCGTGTATTCGCTCTTTGCATGAGCGATCTGTTCCAGTCCGGCGGTTTTGTAACGCATGTAATCCTGGAAATAGGGTTGATCAATGCCATGGTACCAGCCGTTCACCTGGAGGCGGAAGGTATCGATGTAGTTTTTCTTTCGTTCCAGGTAGAGTGCATTGAAATGATCCAGCAGAAACTGATTGTACTTGTCGTCGTAAGCATTGATCCAGATGTTCAGCTCATTGTCGCCCGGGTTGATCAGTTCGATCTCGAGGTTCTGGGATCGGATAAAGGGGTTGACCTCAAGGTTGTCGGCATAGTTAATCGGGGCCAGTTTCATTTCGTAACTCTGACCAGGCTGCATATAGAGGTTGGATCGGTGAAGGTCAATGGCCACGGCGATATAAGAGGTGACAGGTAAGTCAAAGGTCATTGAAAAGTTCCCGATGGAATCGATCACGGTTTCTGCTACCGTCTCTTCCGTGAAGGTAATCAGGTCACTCCAGGTAATAAGCCGGATTGTCCTCCCTTCAGCTCCTATTGCAGAGCCGGTTACGGTGACAGGCTGCGAGAACCCCTGGGCACAGAGGATAACCAGGGAAATAAGCAAGAAGTATTTCAGTAAGGATTGGCGTTTCATTGAGGTTAGGGTCATGAGGGTCATTAAGGTCATTAAGGTCATTAGCGAAATTAGGTCATTAGTGGTTTGATCGCTTCGGGGATGAATCGGGAGATGTCGCCTCCGTTCCGGTGGATTTCCCGTACGATGGAGGAACTGAGAGCGCTGTATTCCGGAGCACTTAGAAGGAATATCGTCTCCAGATCAGGCATCATCGCCCGGTTCATCAGGCCAATTCCCCGTTCAAAATCAAAATCAGCCGCAGTGCGCAAGCCTCTTAGAATAAAGTGAGCACCCAGCTTCCGGCAATAGTCGATGGTTAGTCCCGAGTAACTTTCTACAACGATCCTGGGTTGCGAAACAAAGAGTTCCCGGAGCCAGCTCATGCGTGTTTCGAGTGGGAAATACCCTTTTTTCTCTGAATTTTCGCCAATGGCAACAACGATGGTATCAAACAGGGGTAGCGCCCTGAGGATAACCGACTCATGGCCTCGGGTAATCGGGTCAAAAGACCCTGGAAAAACGGCTATTTTGCTCATAGGGAAACTTTACTGAACAAAGATACAAAAAGGGAAGAAACTAACTTATTCAAAGGTGAGTGAGAGCTGGAACATTTTCGAGTTAAGTTTTGCGATGCCGTCTGTATAGATATTGTTTTCGCGCGTCAACACATCCATAAGTCCGTACATCATCTTAATCTCGACCCCAAACTTGAACCATTCGTTGTAGAAGTCAAATCCAATGCCGGCTTCGACATAAAAATCATTCTGGTTGAACTTCACGATTTTTTGATCGGCACTTTTCTGCTCTCTTTTTTTTGCCTGTGATGCCAGGTCAAGTGTATATTGGACGCCTGTCATCAGGTAGGTCCGGAAGTTTTTGTACCGTTTTGATTTGTACTTCAATTCGATCGGAAAGTTGATGTAGGTGGACGGAATCCGTTTGGTAACGCTGATGATCGTGGTGTCGCCTCCCCGGAATGTCTTCAGGTTGTAGACAATATCGCGGTCACCGAAAGCCAGGGAAGGGATAAACCGGAGGTTCAGGTGATCGCCCATCCGCATGTCACTCACAATGCTGATCACAAATCCGGGAGTGGGAAGCCCTTCGATGGAGAGGATTAATGCTGAGTCGGGAAGCGGGAGGATGTCGGGAACATAGGTGGAGTCCCACATCCTGGTGTTCAGGTCGGCAATGGGTTTGATGGTGACATAACACAGGTTGGCCCCCAGCACAAATCCGAAGTGGAATTTGTCGTTGTCGTAGGTAGGCATGTTGGGAACCCCAAGCCGCTGGGATGATCCTTTTGTGGGAAGCAGTGCAACAGTAAAAAAAAGTAGAAAGACGATGTAAATCGATTTTTTCAACGGAAGGGTTCGGATTTTAGATAGGACTAACGCTGGTCCGCCTGTTTTATTTTGATTTCCGAAGCAAAGGTAATTATTTTTCGGCGTAATAAAGGGTGACTATTCCACCTGACAACCTTATTTCCCGAGGCTTTTGAAGCTCCACTTCCCGAAGGATGGCAAGGAATGCTTCGCCGCTTGGAAACGCAGCCACCGTTTCAGGAAGGTAGGTATACGCCTTGTTGTGGCGGGATATCATTCTGCCGAAGAGAGGAATGATTGCCTTCGAATAGAAGGAATACAGTGGTTTCATTGGAAATTTTTCGGGATGGGAGAACTCAAGGATCAACATCAATCCCCCTGGTTTCAGAACCCGTTTCATCTCCTGTAACCCTTTTTTCAACCCTTCGAAGTTCCTTACTCCGAAAGCTACCATCGCTACATCATAAATTCCGTCTTCGAATGGGATCTGTTCAGCTTCTCCTTCCCGGAAAGAGATCATGTGAGAAAGTCTTTTTGCAGCCACTTTTTTTCTGCCGACTTCCATCATGGACAACGAAATATCAACCCCATCGATAATTGCCGGACGAAGTCTTGCTGCTGCGATGGCGAGGTCTCCTGTCCCGGTTGCCATATCCAGGATTTTAATGGATGAAAGCTGTTTTTCGAATCGTTTGCGGATTTCCCGAACAACACGGCTTCTCCAATAGTGATCGATGCCAAAAGAGAGAAAGTGGTTGAGGAAATCGTACCTGAGGGAGATTTCATCAAACATTGACCGAACCGAATCTTTGTTGGGGGACATGGGACAAAAGTAACAAAAAGAGGCTGTCAGATTACCAATCCAACAGCCTCCGGGTTTTTCACGTAATGATTTCTATGCGCCTAATTGCAGACGTTTGAAAGCAACAACCTTCAGATCTTTATCATGTTCGCTGAGGTGCTGGCCAACAGTTTTCTTGGTGTCTTTGATAAACTCCTGGTTTATCAGTGTGTTCTCTTTGAAGAACTTATTCAGTTTGCCCAGAGCGATCTTTTCAAGTAACTCTTCCGCTTTCCCTTCCTGGCGTGCCTGCTCTTTCCCGATTTCGATCTCACTGTCAATAATCCTTTGATCTACATCATCCTTATCAATGGATACAGGATTCATTGCTGCGATCTGCATGGCTATTTCACGTCCGAGCTCATCGATTCCGGCTACATCCTTCTTGTTGAAAGCCACCAGAGTGGCCAGTCTGTTTCCGTGGTGGTTATAGGCACATACAAACGGCGCTTCGATGGATTCAAAGCCTGCAACCTGCATCTTTTCACCGGTCTTTCCCAGCAGTTCATTGAGCTTTTCAGCTACGGTAAGGGTCCCCACGTTCAGAGGAAGAAGAGCATCAGCATCAACAAGTTTATGAGTGATTCCAAGATCCAAAAGATCCTTTGAGAACTGGATAAACTCTTCATTCTTTCCAACAAAATCGGTCTCGCAACTTACCATGGCGATCGCCCCAAAACTTTTGTCGTCGGTTGTCTTTGCACTGACATACCCTTCATTGGCTTCGCGGTCTGCACGTTTTGCTGCTACTTTCTGGCCTTTTTTCCTCAGGTAATCAACGGCCTGATCAAAATCGCCATTATTTTCCTGCAAAGCCTTTTTACAATCCATTATTCCGGCACCAGTCATCTGGCGCAATTTATTCACATCTGCTGCTGTAATATTCATAATCAATAATTTCTGTTGTTGGTATTCGGTTGTCGGTTGTCGGTT
>JACZJJ010000014.1 GCA_014860625.1 Bacteroidales bacterium
ATGCTGAATAAACTGGGTGCTGATATTAAGCCCGAACCCGTTGAAAAACCTAAGAAAAAGCGTGGCCGGCCACGGAAAGTGAAGGAAGAGGTAAAAGGGAAGAAGGAAGAGGTGAAAGGGAAGAAGGAAGAGGTGAAAGTAGTTGAGAAAAAAGCGGAAATAAAACCTGCTGCAAAACCTGCTCCGAAAGCAAAAACGGCTCCTAAAAAGAAAGTTGCTCCGAAGAAAAAAACAGCTCCGAAAAAGAAAACCGCCCCAAAGAAAAAAGAGGAAATAAAACTTCCTGAATTAAAATCTGTTCCTGCTGTTGCAGAAGAGAAGAAATAATTTCGGTAGATTTAATTAACGTCAAAGAATACCCCTAAATCCCCTAAAGGGGACTTACTCTGCTTCGCAGTCTTTTCCTCCCGGAGGGAGGAGTAAGCCCCCTTTAGGGGGTTTGGGGGCGATCTCCGAAGTATGAACATCGCCAAATAATACGCCCCAACTGCCATGGGAACACCCAGCACAATTCCTCCGATCAACAGGCTGTAGAACATCATCATGTTGCCTGTAAAGGCTTCCCGGAAGGAAGAAAAGCTTAATGTATCCGGAAACACAAACACTACATCTGTTCCAAGCACCCACTTGCCAACGAAGAAGGCGAGCCCGTAAAACAGGGGAGCCGTGAATAAATTAATATGGTATACCCCGATAACAGAAGATACTCTGTTCCACCTGAAGATGGATGTCATGATCAGTGCGATAAACACTTTCGTGCCGATAAATGGTGTGGTGCCTAAAAAGACGCCCAGTGCATAACCCAGAGAAACTTTTCTCGGGTTTGCCTTGATCCGAAGAAGCTTTTCCTGAATTTTAAACCGATCCCTGATCGTGGTCAACGCAATCGCTGTCATGGCGCCCTCCTTTCCACCTGTCCAACCTGTCCAACCTGTCCAACCTGACTTACCTGTTCCCGAAAAGCCGTCATCGTTTTGATCATGTTGTTCTGGATGATCGGATCGGTAATCCATCGGGGAAATGAGGATGGTTGCTTCGAAAAGATCACATACTCCACCAGGGTGCGGTCAGGTCCGGCCGAAACAAATCTCCAGGCTCCTTCCATATGGGAGATGCGTGTCACGCCGTCAACGGCAGCGAGGTAACCCGGCTCGCCGTTCAGATAAATTTCAGTATAGGTTCCTGAATGCTCGCGCATCTCATAATGAATGATGCAATCCTGGTTATTCAACGGCCAGGGGATCGAAAACTGGATGTATGAATACCAGTTGCCCGAATCCACTGTATAAACCCTGCGGTACTCCCGCGTCCCTTTCATCCATGTTGTAAAGGAGGAGTCGTCGGCAAGAACGGATAACACTTTTTCCACCGGGGCATCAATTGCAAAGGTGACTTTTACCTGTCGTGCCGACCGCTTCTCTTCAACAGGAATCCAGCGGGTATAAATACTGATGTTATTTTCCTGCTTGACGAGTTCAAACCTGTTCGTTGAATTGGGTGTGGCGGAACAGGAGGATTTTCCCTCTGGTTCTGTTGCATGGAGGGATGCAACTGCCCAGAATAATAAGATGCTGATTGCTGTTTTCATGACGAGGTGATTTTGGTTACTAGCTTGATTTTCAACTTGACAATATCCAAAATTAACTGGCATATGTGTCAGAGTAAAATTGTTTACCGCATGTATCCTTTCTCTTTTGTCATGATTTCCGATTTATTAAAGCCTCCTGATATTCCCGCTTCCCGAAATGTGGGTGTTGATGATCGGATTTCCAAGGTAATAGATGTTTCCGCTGCCAGAGATGGTGACTTCTAACAACTTGGTTGCCTGAACATAGGTGTCGCCGGAGCCGCTGGTTTTAGTGTAGACATCTTCTGCCACTACATACTGCATCTCTATATTACCGCTTCCACTGATCTTCAGGTCCTCCCTGCCGGAAGTTCCTGACATCGCCTTGATGTTCCCTGAACCACTGATGTTGGCATTAAACCTGTCGGCCTCAATCATCGAAACGGTGATGCTTCCGCTTCCGCTGATGTTGGCTGAGAGATCGCTGCCAATCCAGGGAGAATCCACATAGATATCTCCCGAACCACTGATATCAAGCGTATTGACTCCTGGATCAGTGATATACACCCGGATGGGATCGTGAGAACCCAGGTTGATTCCCTTCTTCAGTTTGATAACGAGATTGTTTCCTTCGACCTGAGTGATGATCCGTTCCAGCACATTCTGCTGTCCCTGAATTTCTAACGAATAGTCAGGTCCCTGGGAATAATACACCGTAGCCGATACGGCAAGGCTGATCCCGGAATACCCCGAAACACCCCGTGCTTCTGTTACTGTATCACCTTTTCCTTTGATCTTTTCGCAGGAGGTAAAGCTGATTCCGATAAAGAGGGCCAATGCGCCCAGTAAAATTGATCTTGTTTTCATTGTTTTCGACTGTTATTGGTTATTGAATCTGTTGGATTACAATCTGATTCCGGCAGTGACTCCGGGATACATTTGAATATTAATATGATCATAAGTTTCATCGTACACAGACCATGGAGCGATATGCGGGGTTACAGGATCACCATATTCATCCGTGATGTCTGATACAGTCACGTTCCACGATAACCCGCCAAAGAGGCTCACCGTTTTTGAGAGTTTCCAGGAAGCGGCAACCTGAAGCTTGTTGAGCAGGTTCAACCGGTTGGTGAACCACTCACCTTCGTTCATCTGGTAGCACAACCCTTCTATAGAGAGATCCCATTTTTCGGCAAGCGGGATCATGCCGCCTAAGCCGTAACCCCAGCCCCAAACGATCCTATTGTCCCTGTAGGCAGCGCCCACACTTAGAATGTTGTAGAATTTTCTAACGCCTGTCTTAAAGCTGAATACACCGTACATCGTCTCCGTTGCAGCGAACTCAATTCCGGTGTAGCCATTCCTGACAAAACTCAACACCCCTATCGGAACTCCTCTTTCAAGAGAATCCACATAGTTGAACGGAGCGATCTGTACCCCATTGAGTTTGCGGGCAAAGTTGAAGAGCCCGGAGATCTGTGTCCCTTTCAGATGACCTGCATTGATGTTTGTTGCACCGGCTATCTGCAGGCCTTTCATATCTTTTGTATTGACGTTGCCGAAGCCTGTGATCTGCAGCCCGCTGTTATTCCCTACAGTGATGTTGGTAAAACCCGCGCATTGCAGCCCCTTGGCCTCTCCCAGCACCACATGTCCGAGACCGGCAAACTGGGCTCCCCGCATGTCACTCTTCAGCACACTTACAAGACCGGTAAATTCAGCGCCATCTAATCCTCCTGCATAACCGGTAAGGATATTGAGAGAAAATTTGTTTGTGGTATTCCAGGAGTTGAGTCCGTTAGTACCAAGAGGCGTTACGAAGCTGAGCTGAAATGCCCTGGTCTGGGATTTAGACGAGTCGGCCTCTTGCGCTGACAGAGCTAATGAAGCGATCAGGAGAATACTTGTTCCGAGTGTTTTAATCAGGTTCATTGGATCAGAAAATTGGTGAATGAATTGGTTTCTTTACCTGAAGACAATTGTTAAAACAGATACCCCTATTCCTGGGTGAAAAAAATTTGGAGGAGAGGTATTACCTTTTGTAGGATTGGCTGATTAATGGTGCAGGTGTTTTCGAAAAATGATACACAGAGTTACACAGAGGGCCACGGAGGGCCACAGAGAATATTCAGTGTCAAACTATAGAAAGGAGGAAAATATGGAATTTGACAATCTAACTGGGAACATTATGGCAGTGCCATTGAGGTGCATCGGATACTTGGTCCGGGGTTATTGGAGTCAACTTATGAACAGTGTTTACTTTTTGAGTTATCTGAAAAGGGCATTGTAGTCGAACGGCAAAAACCTATTCCAGTAATTTACAAAGAATTTAAGTTAGACTGTGGATACAGGCTGGATCTGCTTGTTGAAAACAGAGTTATCATCGAGCTAAAATCAATAGAATATTTCGCTCCTGTTCATGCAGCCCAGATCCTTACATACATGAAATTATCAGGTATTAAAACAGGATTGCTGATCAATTTCAATGTCACCGTGTTAAAAAACGGAATAAAAAGATATGTCCTTTAACCTCCGTGTAACTCCGTGCCTTCTCCGTGGATCTCTGTGAAAGAAAATAAGAAGGAAGAGAAAATTAAAATCTCACCCCTACCGTTCCGCCAACCCACATCTGCAGTCGTTGGTACCCCCTCACCTGGTCGAAAAAGGTATAGGGTGCAATACCATCAGGCCTGAACGTCCGTGTCTCGTCAAACGCATATAAGTTATAGGTAGGCCCTCCAAAAATAGCGAGATGCTTCTTAAACCGGTACTCCAGCGCAGGAAGGAACTTCGTCAGGCATCCGTGAAGGGCCAGGCTGGGAGTGGTGGAGAATACCAGTCCGGAGATGAGATTGAGATCGAGCGACCATTTCGGGCCGAAGGAAAAGAATGTCCCGATCCCGTACATGTAATTTACCATCCAGGAGGTTCCCACCCCTACCTGGAAGATATTGTAAAACTTGCTTGTCCCCGATTTGAATGCCACGTTCCCATAAAAGACTTCATCGGCATAAAGCTCAAAGCGGTGCAGCCCCCCTTTGTGCACATAGCTGAAAAATCCTACAGGTACCCCCGATTCAATTTTCGTTGATATATTGATAGCGCCCAGTTGAACACCTACCACCGACTTGGCATAGTTGACAAGTCCGCCAATCTGAAGTCCGTTCACGTTACCGCTGGCAATGTTGACCAATCCGGCGATCTGAATCCCGTAAACATGTCTGCCGAAATTGAACAGACCTCCAATCTGTGTCTGACTCACATCTTTGAATGCGATGTTAGCGAGTCCTCCCACCTGCCAGCCATCCACATGCCCTGTCGTAATGTTTGTCAACCCTCCTACCTGTACTCCCTGCATCTTGCCTTCGAGGTAGTTACACAATCCGCCAATCTGGGTTCCGGTAAGGGTATCGCGTTGAAAGTTCATCAGTCCCGAAAGCTGGAGCCCTTTGAAATGACCAAGGTTGACATTGAACAATCCACCCACCTGAACGCCCATGGTTGACCTTCCCACAATGTTTGCAAGTCCGCCAACCTGAAGCCCCCGAACATCCCGGCGAACGATGTTCACCAGGCCTCCCAGCTCAAAACCGTTCACGCCGCCCGAATAGCCGGCGAGCAGGTTGAACGAAAGTGCGCTTGTATAAGAACCTTTGTTCATCCAGTTGGTTCCCACATAGGGAATGAGTGAGATCTGGAATGCCCTGGTTCCATAGACCTGAAGGTTCTCAGAGGTAATGAGTGCTTTGCGTGGTACCAGCAAATTCACCAGCGCCATGCTGTCGATGAGGTTCACCTGCAGTTCGGCCGGACGCGACGAAATCCTCAGTATATCCCCGAAGAGGGGTTTGAGGGGGACATTGAGGGTATAGTCCCTGACCGGTCTGATGAAGATCACGGTATCGGCATACCCTGCTTTGGCAAAATAGAGCCCCTGAATATCTCCACCCACAGGCAGTTCAAAAGAGTAATGACCCTGTGAATCACTCAGCACCGATTTCCTTCTGGCGACTTCATAGATGGTCGCATCTTTCAGCTTGTGACCCGTTCTGCCATCCCTTACATACCCGTTGATCTGGTATTCGGTCTTCTGTTTTATATTGGTGCGCTCATCGCGTGGGATGTACTTCATTAGGATGACATGATTTCCGATCTCTTTGTTCCGGATATTCTCACCCAGCAACTCTTCCAGAACCGTTCCAACCCTGGCATCTTCGACCTTCACCGATACAAGGCTGTCGGTATCAATGAGATCAGCATTGTATGAGAAGCTGAAGTTCCCAATCCGGGATATCTCATCCAGTGCTTTATACAACGGTACAGATGAATAAGAAAGGGAAATCCGCTTGGAGAGGTGACTTCTCTGGCCCAGGGCAGGGAAGCCCACAACTGCTGCCAGCAGCAGAAGAGTGATCCATTTACCTGTCTGCTTCACCACAATCATTACCGGTTAATCGATATGTTCCATCGGTTTGTTCCAGGGTTAGGCCAAACGTATCGGCAATAACCTGAAGGATCAGATCAATGGGCTCCCCTGAAAAGAAAGCAGTAAGCTTACAGGATTCAATGGCTTCGTTCGAAAGTTGAATCTGCACGTGATAACAGTTCATGAGCAGAGAGACCACTTCGGATAGAGGGGTTTGCCTGAACTCCAGCTTCTGGTTCATCCAGAACAGCTCATCAGGGTTGTGCTGTGAATCAATCAAAGGCTCTTCCGAGGCAACAGGAAGAATGCCCTTCATCCCGGCAGTAAGTATGACTGATGCCGAATCACCGGTTTTCGGATCCACCCGAAACAGAATGACTGTTCCTGTACTGACAAACACCTCCACTTCCTGATCGGGATAGGCGCGTACATCAAACGAGGTTCCTGCTACCCGGATGCCGGCGGAACCGGCTTTCACGATGAATGGCTTCCCGGAATCGTGTTTCACCTCAAAAAATGCCTCTCCAAGGAGCGTCACCTCCCGTTCTCCCTTCTCAAAAGCTTCCGGATAGAGAAGAGTGGAATTTTTATTGAGCGTAACGAGCGAACCATCCGGCAGGGTATCTGTCATCACCTCTTCGATGCTGGCCATCACCAGGAGTTCATGTTGTGGATTAAACAGGCCAAGCCACCAAAACCCCAACGCCACGAGCACCGCAGCTGCAATTCCGGCAACCCATCGAATGGATTGCATCCGGATGATCCGACCTCCCTTGCTTGTTTCCAATGCATTTTCCTGCGCTTCAATTCTTGCTGAAAGGCGCTGCCATGCAGCAGCGGTATCGACCACAACCGGAGGAGGGACCAGTTTGCCCGTCTCCATCCACAGAACCTCCAGCCGGTCCAGCTGTCGCCGGTTGGCGTCACTTTTATTCAACCACTCTTCTATCTCCCGTTTATCCGCTGAATCGCTCTTCCCGAGTAAGTATTGTAAAAGTAGATGTTCGTCAATATGATCGTTTTGGTTCATCTGTTTGTATTCCAATGACAACTCAAATCAGGAAAACCCCTATCCGGAAGGTCAGTTTTCCATAATATTAAACAGCAACAGCAGGAAAGGCAGGTATTCAGCCAGCTCTTCCCGTAAAAACTTCAACGCCTTACTCATCTGGTTCTCTACAGTCTTGGCTGAGATTCCCAACTTTTCGGCAATTTGGTTATAGGTCATTCCATCGTAGCGACTCATGATGAAAACCCTCCGTCGTTCCATGGGCAGCATCTCTATCGCTTCCCGGATCTTCACCTCCAGTTCCGTCACCATCATCTCATCCTCATGAGATCGCTGCAATGTTGAGTCTTCCCTCTCTTTGAAGGATTTATACTCCTCCCTGATGTTGACATGCTTCAACAGGTTTAGGCAGCCATTGCGAACAGCCCGAAAAAGATAGCTCTGTATCGTTGAGGAGATCTCAATTTTCTCGCGGTTGATCCAGACCTTCAGCATCACCTCCTGAACGATCTCTTCGGAGGCATCAAGGTCCTTAAGGAAGCCGTTGGCATACGAACATAGCTTGCTGTACCAGGCATTGAAAAGCTGCTCAAAATCAGCTTTTGTCCTGATTGAAAAGCGCATGGTTTCGGCGGTGGAATTTTCCAACAATGTCATTTCCTGATTCATGGCAAAGATAATGAGTTATTTTAATTCAAAATGAAGTGTGAATCTTGTCACACTTGCTTGCACGTATCAACTAATCTTCATATCTTTACATCTATATTTGATAATGTAATATCCTGAAACCCGCTACCAGAAGTAATTCCTATTGTTAATTAACTAACAGCTTAAAAATGAGCAAATTATTTTTTTTTTGTGAATTTATTCACTACTTTTGAGATAGAATTACAAACCTAACCCTATACCAAATCTTAATTTTTAATTTTTAAGTTATGAGCTCTATAAAAAAGAAATTTGCCGAAAAAGCAGCGCCCGTTGCTGCAGAGGTTAAAACCCTGCTCAAGGATTACGGAGAAACCGAAATTGGGAAAGTAACCATTGAATCCATGATCAGTGGGATGAAAGGGCTGCCAGTCCTGCTAACGCTTACCTCAAAACTTGACCCTCAGGAGGGAATCAGGTTCAGGGGATATTCCATTCCTGAATTGCAGGAGAAGCTTCCCAAACTCAGTGCTGATGGCGAACCGTTGCCCGAAGGATTGTTCTACCTGATGTTACTGGATGAACTGCCAACCATGGATGATGTCAAAGAACTTGGTGAAGATTGGAAAAAGCGCGCCGTTCTGCCCGACCATGTAAAACGGGTACTGGATTCTACGCCAGCCGATTCGGCACCCATGGCCGACTTTGCCATCGGGATTCTCGCCCTGGCGACTGAATCGGAGTTTGTGAAGGCATACAACGCAGGCGTTGGAAAGAAAGATTACTGGGACTCCACCTACGAGGATGTCATGAATTTCCTCGCAAGGTTACCGCTCATTGCAGCCTATATTTACAGGAAACACTACCACAACGGAAACCATATCCCTGCCGATCCAAACCTCGACTGGTCGGGGAACCTCGCCCACATGATGGGATACGACAATCCTGAAATCCACAGATTATTCCGGCTTTACCTCACCATCCATGCCGACCATGAAGGTGGTAACGTGTCTGCCCACGCAACGCACCTCGTTGGTTCAGCGTTGAGTAACCCATTCTATTCCTATGCAGCAGGGATGCTCGGACTGGCCGGTCCTCTTCACGGATATGCCAACCAGGAGGTAATTGCCTGGATCAGGGATATGATCAAAGAGCTCGGAACTGAGACCCCAACGAAACAGCAAATCCACGATTTCTGTGAAAAGACTATTTCTGCCGGTCGTGTAATTCCCGGTTACGGACATGCCGTTCTGAGAAAAACAGACCCACGTTTTGAGGCTCAGAGAGAATTTGCTGCCAAGTATGCTCAGGGCGACTCCTTCGTGCAGATTGTGAATGACCTGTACGAGGTGGTACCCCCGATCCTCGGAGGCATTGGAAAGATCAAGAACCCATGGCCGAATGTAGATGCTTATTCAGGTTCGCTGCTGATGCACTACGACATCAAGGAAGCTCCCTTCTATACGGTTCTCTTTGGCGTATCAAGGGCACTGGGCGTGCTGGCATCACTGCTTTGGGACCGTGCAATCGGCCTGAACATTGAGCGGCCATCTTCCTTCACACTCGAAGGCTACAAGAAAAAAGTAGGAATGGTATAACTAACGATAAAAACAAAAAACGTATGAAAGTAACAGTTGTAGGCGCAGGACTGGTTGGTGCCACCTGCGCCGATGCAATCGCGCATAAAGACATCGTGAATGAAGTGATCCTGATTGATGTCAAAGAGAACCTTGCCGAAGGGAAAGCACTGGACATGTGGCAGATGTCGCCTATCGACCAGTTTGACACCCGGGTAGTCGGATACACAAATGACTACAGCAAAACCGCTGGCTCAGATGTCGTGGTCCTTACCGCAGGGGTTCCCAGGAAACCGGGTATGACCCGCGACGACCTGATCTCAATCAATGCCGGTATTGTCAAAACCTGCACGGAGAACATCATGAAGTATTCTCCGGATACAATCCTGATTGTCGTTTCCAATCCCCTTGATGTCATGACCTACTGTGCCTACCTTACAGCTGGCATTGATTCGTCGCGCGTCTTTGGGATGGCAGGCATCCTTGATACTGCCCGGTACGGTGCATTTCTCGCAACCGAACTGGATTGCTCACCCAAGGATATCCAATCCATCCTGATGGGTGGCCACGGCCCGACGATGGTTCCCCTGCCGAGGTATACCACGGTTGGCGGGATCCCCGTAACCGAGCTGATCGACAAGGAGAAGCTGGATGCCATCGTGCTCAGGACCAAAAACGGCGGGACAGAAATCGTGAACCTCCTTGGAACCTCTGCATGGTATGCACCAGGAGTAGCTGCCGCCCAGATGGTGGAAGCCATCGTGAAAGACCAGAAACGGATCTTCCCATGCTGTACCTGGCTTCAGGGACAATATGGCGTGAAAGATATCTATCTGGGCGTGCCTGTAAAACTTGGCAAAAAGGGGATCGAGAAAATTATTGAACTGAAGCTCAACGAGGAAGAGATGGCGCTTGTCCACGCCTCCGCGAAAGCTGTCAAGGAAGTAATGGAAGTTCTCGACAACATGAACGCAGCGAAATAACCGTTTGGGGCTACAGCCGCTTCTGGAGGTTGTCTCACTCGCATAAACCACAAAGTACCCAAAGGAAGGCACAAAGGAGCACAAAGGAAGAGACTGTGAAAATCAGACTCTTCGTGTTCCTTGGTGTTGGCCTTCGTGTTCCTTTGTGGTTTTTTTCTTTAATCACCGCATTTTCCCCGGTCGCCCCCATTTTTTTCGATGAATTCCCCAATTTCCTCGACGAACAATTAATGTTTTAGTTGCATAACTATGTTTTTAGTTGTATGTTTGTAGCGTAAAATTAATCGCTATGACACCACGCATGATAAAAGACCAGCTGAGGGAACTCACCCGGGCCGAAGAGGAGGTAATGCAGATTCTCTGGGACCTGGGACAAGGAGTGGTCCACGACCTGCTGGAACGGTTCCCTGAACCACGACCTGCATACAATACGGTATCCACAATCATCCGCATCCTGGAGCAAAAAGGGTTTATAGATCACAAGGCTTATGGCCGGACATATGTCTATTTCCCGCTAATCTCCAAAAAGGAGTATACAAAGTCGTACTTCCAGAGCATGGTAGCAAACTATTTCGGAAACTCTTACAAATCGCTGGCTTCTTTCTTTACCAAAGAGGAATCGCTCAGCATTGAAGAGTTGGAAGCAATTCAGAAGCTTATTGGCGAAGAGATCAAAAAACAAAAATCCGAAGGTCATGAATGAACTGTTCCGATACCTGGTCCAATCGTCGGTGTGCCTTGCAGCTTTATATATGGTCTACTGGCTCTTTTTAAGAAAAGATACCTTCTTTACCATCAACCGCATCTATCTTTTGCTTGCAGGTCTCTTTTCGCTCATCATCCCGCTGTTTTCATTTCAATTTACAGCATCAGGAAGCATGGCACCTGTCATGATCTTCCTGGAACCTGTCCTCATTACTCCCGAAAAAATAGAGTCTCTGGCTGCAAGTCACCTCAGTTGGATGGAGGCAATTGGAATTGTTTACGTAACCGGGGTTGTCATTTTTTCTCTCAGATTTCTGATCCAGTTGTTCCAGCTCTGGTTGGTGATCCGCAGAAACGGAATAACCCGGCGTGAAAACATGCGTCTTATCTTCGTTGACAAGGGATACTCTCCATTCTCATTTTTCAATATGATTTTTATTCGAGAAGAACTCAGCGAAGACGAACAACTGGAGGCTATTCTGCGACATGAACAGGTTCATATCCGCCAATATCATTCTTTCGACCTGATCCTGGCCGAGATCCTGACCATCGTTCTGTGGTTCAACCCTTTTGTCTGGCTCCTGCAGCGATCCCTGAAAAGCCTGCATGAGTTTCTGGCCGATGAGGGAGTGATGAAATTTGGCTTCAGGATGAGGGAGTATCAGCAATTGATCTTCGATCAAACACTTGGAAAACAAATTAACAATCTTACAAATAACTTCAATGTATCACTGATCAAACAACGAATTATCATGATGACAAAATCCCGTTCAAATGCAGTAGCAAGGATGAAGATCGTTCTGGCTCTGCCCGCCATGCTGCTGGCCTTGGCTTCTTTCTCTTCGGCAAGCGCCATTTACCTGACAACCCCTGAGAACTCACCCCTCTCCGGAACAACAGTTTCAGTTGAGCAGCCATCAGCTATTCAACCATCTAATGCCCAGAAAGAAGATTCGGTATTCACGAAGGTAGAGAAGATGCCACTCTTTCATGGTGGGAATGAAGAACTATTTAGTTACCTGGGTAAAACTATCAAATACCCGGCTGAAGCCATGAAAAATGGTATTGAAGGAACCGTTTTTGTGACCTTTGTAATTGAAAAGGATGGTTCTGTGACCCATGTTAAGATTCTGCGCGGTATCGGAGGCGGTTGCGATGAAGAGTCGCTCCGGGTGGTTCAATCGATGCCGAAATGGACTCCGGGTTATTCAGAGGGAAAAGCGGTAAGGGTATCGTTCAACCTTCCGATAAAATACAAGCTGGCAAAGGAGAAAACGCCTGCCGAAACAGAAAAAAAATAATTACGGCTGCCGTAAAAATTCCAAAAAGGGCGGGATAAACTGCTGAACATGGGTTTCCATGGGCATGTGTCCCGCCCCTTTAATTTTTACCAGTTCAAAATCGGGGAATACACCGAAGTTGATTTTGGCCGTACGAAGTGACACCCAGTGGTCTTTCGTTCCCCAGATCGCTCTTACAGGAACATCGGTGAGCGTTCTTGCATCCAGGGTCATCTTTTCCCGGTTATTTACATAGATGTTGATCAATGCCTCAGCAGATCCTTCCGTCTCCAGTGGCGTGATATAGCCCATCACCTCCGTGGAATCGGGAATCCTGCCATAGGCGCTCTTCAAAAGCTTGTAAAATCGTTTATAGGTGATGAAGTTCCTGTCAGCGTATGAAACCATATATTTTTTTACCTGTTTTTGCCTCATCATGAACATCGCTGTACTGTTCAGGTTATTCGTTTTTCGGAACAATGTCCCGGCAAGAATGATAAGGGTTTTCGTCCTCTCCGGATGAAGGATTGTCATTGCTTCCGCTGCCCCACCGCCCATGGAGTGGCCAACAATGATCCATTTGCTGTTACCACCATTGTCACCATCATCCCCGTTTGTACGGGCTGGGCATGCCCAGCCCATACGTTGATCAATGCTATCCAGGAGTTTCCATAAAAAACTGGCCCGGTGACTGTTCGACTGGTTGAAATCAAGGCTTCTGGAACTGTATCCTGCTCCGGGAATGTCGGCAGCTACAACCATGTAACCCAGAGAGACAAGCGTATCATAAAGATTGCGGAAGCAAAAGGTTGAACCGGCAAATCCATGAACAAAAAACACCTTCCCGGCCGGATGAGCATTGTCCTGGTTCCACACCCGGTAGTGAACGGAAAACCCATCGATGGTATCAAACTGTGAGTTTTCAAATGGGTTTCCGACTTGTTGTGCGATCGCGAATTGAGGGAGTAATGTTAGCAACAAGAAAAAACCGATGCAACACCGAAACAAGGATATAGCCATATTTTCAGTACTTTTGTTTCACAAATGTGCCAATTTTTCTCCACATGAAGGCAAAAAACAGCAGTCAGATTATCAATTATCTTATCCTGATTGTCATCGCATCATGCCTTGGGATCCTCTCCCGGATGTATGGTTCGATCCTGCCCGATGTTGTTGCCAGCTATGCAGGAGATACCATGTGGGCATTTGCGCTCTATTTTGTCATTGCACTGTTTTCTCTCAAACGTACCTTTGGCTTCAGGTTTCTCCTAACCCTGATTCTCTCTTTCATCGATGAATTTTCACAACTTTACCATGCCCCCTGGGTTGATGGAATCAGGAACACGACAGTTGGGGCACTTTTGCTGGGAAATACCTTTGTATGGTCCGACCTGCTCTGCTACCTGGCCGGTGCCGTGATGGCAGTAGTGGTGGATTATACGTTTATCAAAACTCGGAGATAAAAAAATGGGAACAACACGCTCAACTACATATTTACCCGTGATCCTTGCCCTTGTATTGTCGGGAGGAATCATTCTCGGCCTGGCTATCAGCTATTTTGCAGGAGGCATGGGTGACGCTCTCTCGGGAAAGGCCGATAAAGTGGGAAACGTCATCGAATACATTGAAGGAAACTACGTAGATACGATCAGCATCAGCACACTCGAGGAGAAGTCGGTAACCGGATTGCTGGAAAAGCTGGACCCCCATTCGATGTACATTCCCGCCAGTGAGTTTCATGCTGTAACAGATCCCCTGCTGGGAAGTTTTGAAGGAATCGGTGTCTCGTTCAGGATGGAAGGAGATACCATTACCGTCATCAATCCCATTCCCGGAGGACCTTCGGAACAAGTAGGCGTCAAAGCCGGCGACCGGATTGTGAAGGTAAATGACGAAGATGTTGCCGGGAAGAAACTCTCCACCACCGATGTGATGCGCCTGCTCAAGGGGCCAACCGGTACAACGGTCGACATCTCCGTGTTCAGGAGGGGAGCTCCGTCATTGATTGAATTTACAATCATCCGGGATGTGATTCCAACCTATAGCCTGGATATTGCCTACATCGTGTCGCCCGGGATTGGATATATCCGGCTTAATAACTTCTCTGCCACCACCTACGACGAATTTCGGATTGCCCTGTCAGAACTGAAAGAGGCAGGCATGGACAAGCTGATCATCGACCTTCAGGGCAACACAGGCGGATACCTGCAGGCTGCCGTGAATGTGTCGAATGAGCTTCTGGAGAAAGGCGATCTGATTGTTTACACCGAGGGGACAAATCACCCCAAAGAGATGTACTATGCCAACGGATACGGTCTGTATAAAACCGGGGAGTTGGTGATCCTCATCGATGAATGGTCAGCATCTGCTGCAGAGATTGTGGCCGGAGCAATCCAGGATAACGATCGGGGGACGATCATCGGACGGCGCTCCTTCGGGAAAGGGCTGGTTCAGGAACAGTTGAACCTGCGGGATGGATCAGCGGTTCGGCTCACCGTTGCGAAATATTATACACCCACCGGTCGCTGCATCCAGAAACCCTACGAAAATGGTGGCAAAGGAGATTATTATGCCGACTACTTTCACCGTATCGAAAACGGTGAACTTGAGAATGCCGATAGCATCAAAATCGCCGATTCGCTGAAGTTCACCACTCCGGGAGGCAAAGTAGTCTATGGAGGCGGAGGGATCGTTCCCGATATTTTCGTACCTGTTGAGCGTGGTGAAGGCCTTGCCTACTACACACTTCTCATCAACAAAGGGTTGCTTTACCGGTTCGCATTCGATTTTACCGACCAGCACCGGAAAGAGTTGAGCAGGTTCAAAGAGTATGCCGATTTCAATCAGCAGTTCCGTGTAACAGACGAGATGTACCGCAACCTCATCAAGTATGCCAGCAGCGAGGGTATCAAGCGTGAAGGGGGAGATTATGCAGCCTCCGATTCAAGGGCCAGGGTGATGATGAAAGCCTATATCGGACGAAATATCCTTGATAATGAAGGCTTTTTCCCTCTCCTTAACTCGATCGACCCCATCTTTCTCAAAAGTGTGGAGACACTGAAGGAGAATAATTAATTTATATTTGTTCTAAATAGGAAATTTTTCCCTATATTTGCATTTAACACAAAAATATTTAACCCTTTAAGTCATGTTACACGAACTACCTAAATTACCATTTGCAATGGATGCCCTGGAGCCTTATATCTCCATGCGCACCATAGAGTATCACTATGGCAAGCACCATCAGGCTTATGTGAACAATCTGAATAAACTGATTCAGGGAACCGAATTTGAGAACAAATCACTGGAAGACATTGTACGCTCTGCATCCGGTGGCGTGTTTAACAATGGTGCCCAGGTTTGGAATCATACCTTTTACTGGAACTGCATGAAGCCTCAGGGTGGTGGAGAACCGTCGGGAGAGCTCTTCGATGCCCTGACCAAAACGTTTGGTTCGGTTTCCGAGTTCAAGGATAAGTTCTCAGCTGCTGCTGCAACCCTGTTTGGATCGGGCTGGGCATGGCTGGTTAAGAAATCTGATGGCTCATTGGAGATCGTCCAGGAGAGCAATGCCGGTAACCCGCTTCGTAACGGTCTCACTCCCATTATGACCTGCGATGTGTGGGAACACGCATACTACCTCGACAGGCAAAATGCCCGTCCCGAATACATCGCCGATTTCTGGAAATTGGTAGACTGGGAAAAGATCGCCGAACGCCTTTAATTACTCCACTGTAACCGATTTCGCCAGGTTGCGGGGCTGGTCCACATTGCAGTTGCGCATTACGGCAATGTGGTAAGATAACAGCTGCAGAGGGATAGTTGCGATCAACGGAACCAGAATTTCTTCTGTTTCGGGGATTTCAATGCTGTGATCTGCCAGATTTTTCACTGTTTCGTCGCCTTCGTTGATGATGGCGATAATTTTTCCTTTTCTTGCCTTTACCTCCTGAATGTTGCTGATCACCTTCTCATAGGTCCCTCTGCGGGTTGCAATCACACATACCGGCATCTGCTCGTCAATCAGGGCAATGGGTCCGTGTTTCATCTCGGCGGCAGGATACCCTTCAGCATGAATGTAAGAGATCTCTTTCAGCTTCAGTGCTCCCTCAAGTGCAACCGGGAAGTTGTATCCTCTGCCAAGGTAAAGAGCATTGGTGGCATTCATGTAAATGTCGGCGATCTCTTTCACTTTATCATTCAGCTTCAGCGTCTGTTCGACCTTATCCGGAATGGTGGAGAGTTCTACCAGCAAGCGCCGGAAATGTGAAGTCGGCAGGGTTCCTTTCTTTTGAGCCAGAAGGAGAGCCAACAGTGTCAGCACAGCAACCTGTGCCGTAAAGGCTTTGGTAGATGCCACCCCGATCTCAGGTCCGGCATGGGTAAAAACACCGGCATGCGTAGCACGGGCTATAGATGATCCAACTACATTGCAGATCCCCAGAACCGTTGCGCCTTTCCCTTTCGCCAGCTCAATGGCAGCCAGGGTATCGGCAGTCTCTCCCGACTGTGAAATAGCGATCACCACATCCTCTTCGGTGATGATGGGATTGCGGTAGCGGAATTCAGAAGAGTATTCGACCTCTACCGGAATCCTGGCCAGATCTTCAATCAGGTACTCCCCCACCAGGCCGGCATGCCAGGAGGTTCCACAGGCGGTAATGATAATTCGTTTTGCGTTGAGAAGCTTTTGTTCGTAATCCCGGATGCCGCCAAGGGTAACAAGTCCCTGCTCGAGGTGTAGCCTGCCACGCATGCTGTCGTGAATGGAACGCGGCTGCTCAAAGATCTCCTTTAGCATGAAATGATCATATCCGCCCTTTTCAATCGCACTCAGACTGAGTTCCAGCTTCTGGATATAGGGTGTTTTTTCCTGGTTCTTGACGGTAAGGATTTTAAGCTCATCGTTCCTTCGGATGATGGCAATCTCTTCATCGTTCAGAAAAACCACATTATCGGTATACTCAATGATGGGAGTGGCATCAGAAGCGACAAAAAATTCGTTCTTTCCAATACCCACAACCAGAGGGCTTCCTTTACGTGCAGCAATGATTTTATCCGGACTGGATTTCGATATGACCACAATCGCATAGGCACCGATCACCTGGTTCAGGGCAATCCGGACGGCCTCCTGCAAGGAAACCTTCTCATTGATCTTGATATCTTCAATCAGGTGGATTAAAACCTCCGTATCGGTATCACTTGTAAAGGCATATCCCCGGTTCATTAACTCACTGCGCAAGGCTGCATAATTCTCAATGATGCCATTGTGAATGATGGCGAGACTTTTGTTTTGAGAGAAATGTGGATGGGCGTTAATCTGGTTGGGTTCACCATGTGTCGCCCATCGGGTATGAGCCATACCGATGTTGCCCGATATGTCACTGTCTTTGACATGATCTTCAAGATCAGAGACCTTCCCCTTGCATTTAAAGACTTTCAGGTCGCTGTTCAATAAGCAAAGGCCTGCACTGTCGTATCCCCTGTACTCAAGCCGACGCAATCCCTTCATCAGGATCGGATAAGCTTCTCTGGGGCCTATATATGCTACAATTCCACACATAACTTGATGATTCGTTGATTCGATTTAGACAAATATAACGATAAAAGAATGATCTGAAAATTCAAATCACTATTTTTTGGTATACGTAATTGTTAATTTTAAATTGTCACCCGGAGAAGAAGCAAAGAATGGTGATGTTCCGTTTAACTCCACACGGCTAGCTTGTGGTGTCCTGGCTAACGGGCTGGATGCATAGATATAAAGGTTATAGTTCTCAATGGTGTCATAGAGAAGCATGCGTTGGATGTGACGGGTTAACCGAAACCAGTAAGAGCGGTCATCTTTGTTATAGGCTCCCCCGAAATAATCCTCCCCTTCCACTTCATCGATCAGCACGCCCAGTCTGCCAGCTGTGTCAACCTTAAACATGGCAAGTTGAGGAGGAGGATGCCAGATGGTGTCCCGACTGGGGTTTTTGAAACTCAGCACGGCACTGTTAATCGCTATCGTGCCTAACTCTCTCAGGCTTTTGATATAAGGAAGTTTCAACTTGATCTTTACACCTCCCATCGATTGCAAAAAAAGCTGATTCTTCCCAAGGATGGTATCGTGATAGAGCACCTGCTGTTTAAATTCGGGACTGGCTTCCTGGTAACCATGATGATTGAAGGTATTGAACCGGGCAGCTACTTTATCAATCGGCATGGTAAAATGAAGCGAGTCCCCTTTGTCGTCGTTATGAAAATAGAGGATCATTGCTGAGAGGCCATCAGACGAGGCAAAATTGACCAGCGAACCTCTCGAGTTGACAGGCATTGCCTCAACATGAAGGCCCTTCATAAACTTGAGGAACTCGGCAGTTTTCGATAGGACATTCTCCGGTGCATAAAGGATCTTGTTCCCCAAATAATTGGTTTTGTTCGAGAGATTGATCCGGAGATGCGGAGCTACTTTTATTCCATACAGGGAAACGCTGTCGCGAGGCCTTGGCATGTAAGTGATGTTTGCCAGTTCAAGACCGTAGGTGCCTGCCGATTGATTGGAATAATAGCTGCTGTCATAGATCAGATCCTCACTCATCTCAAATACCCTGATCTGCTGCAGGGTGTTTGTGTCTCCGTATCCATCGGTATAATAGAGCATCAACACCAATGAATCGAGCTGTGGGTTGATCCCAAAGTCGGCCTCTTCAGAGGAGAGAAGGAACTGTGTGTAAAAACCGGCTGTTGTCTTTCCAAAGATTGGATCCACAATCGAACCCAGCACAAACGAGCTCATCTCGTCGGTACGCATGGAGTCTTCAAGAACCGAATAAGCCTGAATGGTAACAGTATCAAACAGGTTCACATAGAGGGTGTCGGTAGGTGGAACGAGATCGATTCCCAGTTCATAGGGATCTTTCTTACACGAAACAACAACGAAAACAATCAACAGGCTAATCCAGACGGATCGGAGCAGTAGTTTGGGTAGTGATCTCAAGTGCCTGAGTTTATAAATTATAATTAATCAGCAGTAACCGGTTCGTTAACAAGAATCTCATCGTAGAAATTAGAGTAAGCATCGATGTAGTTATCCATTGGCTGGAATTCAAGGATTGGTTTCTCTGATTCTCTCGCATAACTGAGTAATTCCGCGTTAACATCCGGGGAGCCAAGGATGAGCCCGTCGGCAAAATCAATAGCTGTTTTCATCAGATTAACGTAAGATGGCGTCTTATAGTGTTTCAGATCTTTCGTGGTGATGCCGCTTAATTTCAGTTTCGTTCCGAAATCCTTATGAAACAACTCGCTGAAGTCATCATTGTAAAGGGAGAATATCACCTTCGAATCGCTGAATAACGGATTGTCCCTGAATGCTTTCTTGATATAAAGCGGGAGAAGACTTGTAATCCATCCATGGCAGTGGACCACATCCGGACCCCAGCTCAGTTTTTTTACTGTCTCCAGCACGCCGCGGGCAAAAAAGATCGTCCGCTCGTCATTGTCTGAGAAAAATTTATTGCTTTTGTCGCGAAAAGTAAATTTCCGATGGAAATAATCTTCGTTGTCGATAAAATAGATCTGCATCCGAGCTTGCTGGATGGAGGCTACCTTGATGATCAGCGGGTGGTCGGCATCATTGATTACCAGGTTCATTCCCGACAAACGGATCACTTCGTGGAGTTGATTCCGACGCTCGTTAATGTTTCCAAACCGTGGCATAAATGTGCGAATCTCCTTGCCCTTTTCCTGAATGCCTTGCGGAAGATGTCTTCCGATCAGGCTCATTGGTGTCTCCTTCAAATAGGGTGTGATCTCCTGAGCAACGAACAGTACTTTTGCTTTTTCCATATCTTCAAATTTTACCCAAATTTCAATTCGGTTGCAAAGATACTAAATATTTTTGAGATAAAATCAAAGCCTTTTCTCTAAATCGGTGATTTTAACCTATTTACAATTTTTGATGCAACTTTTTTAAAAATAATCCCCTTTCACGTATCACCTTTTGCCCCAAAACCTGATTAATGTCCAAAAATCGGGTGTGGGACGAAAGCAGGAGGAAAATAACACGTAGGATGATCCAATGAATGGAAGATCGCCTGCCGGGCAGCGATTTTCAGGGGAGCAAAGGCCAGACTTCCAAAACAACCAGGCCAACCGGCATCCGCTGCCGGGACGTTTTAGCGGAAAACATTCAACAAATAAAATTAAAGATTATGAAAAAGATTATGATCTCAATTGTTATGGGGCTAATTATGATAGCATCCAGTATTCAATCGGCATCTGCCAAAGATGTATTTTATGTAGGATTGAAAATTGGAATATTTGCAAAATTTCAAATCATATTTGGCAACAAAGAGTGTAAAGAAGGGAAAGCAATTTGCCTTCGACTATTTACAGATTCACCCCAAAACTTCATGGGATATGATGCTGATACGGAAAAATTCTTTCTTAAAATTTCAAAGAATGATCCTGTAGCGCGCAACTTCAGTCTGGGAACATTTGAAGTATTGGAAGATTCCTGGGTTGACCCAGATCTTGTCAGCGCTTTAACAAAAAGATACGATGGCATGAAGGTATTTATCAAGCAGGGTGTGTATAAGGTGGTTGATGCTGGTGAACACTACATTGTTGGGGTAGACTATTACGCACAATAAAACTGAAAACCCGGAGAGGCTGTCTTAATTGATACTATTTTGACAGCCTCTTTCTTAATTTTAATAAACCAAGTTATGAAAAGTAAAACGATTATAATTCTGATAGCATTGCTGAGTTTGTCATCCATCTCCTGCAAACGTGTGGCGATGAAGTTCTTGGGGATACATCTCCCAACAACCGAATCGCGGCAATCAATCCAGGATTTCCTTTTGAAAGCAGGACAGGATACAGCGAACACATTTGCCCTGGATTCAGCCTTGTTCGTGGAGATGCAGCATGCCCCCTATAAACCCGGATGGGATTCTGGCTTCAGGCCTTTTCAGATCAGGGTTTACGACAATACCGGTCAGCCAGTCATGCAATGGGCCTCCTGTGAAGGGTTTTTAAAAGATCTGAAGACGTTCGATTCAGTTCCGCCAAAGAATTTCAACGGGTTGAACAGAGACTTCACCCTGGCTGAAGATCTAAACCAGTACTGGACCCTCAGCGGGGAGAAGGTGGAAGTTGATATTCCGGAAGGAGTTGATTACTATGTCGTGATCTATTTTGCAAATTGGTATCCGAGAATGAGCCGGAAAATATTCCAGAACGTTCAGAAATACACAGAGCAACATCCTGAACTGAAGTTCCAGGTATATAAGGTATGTGTCGACATCATGGAATTCTGGGATATTGAGACAGTGGTAACGCTCTATTGATCGCCATGAAAACAAATCATCTGGTTTGGCTGGGAATAATCCCCCTTATCCTGATCACAAGTTCCTGCAAAGAGATCATGATGATGCGGTATGGCATCCATCAACCCAGAGAAGAGACTCCCGAATCCATTTTCTCATTTATGGAAAAGATGGATTACCCAAACGAAAACACTTTTGTTTTCAAGGACTCATCTGCATTCTATGCTTGCCTGAGGGATTCAGTATTCCGAAACAATGCACTGGGAACGCTTTTTTTTTCACCGCAGGGATTGCTTGACAACTACAAGGACACATCCCGCTGTCAATGGCCGGGAGGCTATTTCATACGGAACCTGAAGCACGACACCATCTATCATGCCGACACAGGTTATACGTTGCAAAAATTGATGGACTATACCATTCCGTTAAATGAAAGTACAAAGAGAGACACGGCAAATGCAGATTATATCGTGGTGATTAGCTGGGCAACGTTCCTGGGAAAGTACAATGAACGGTTGTTTTCCATTCGAAGCGCAATCAGTGAGAATAAGGAGGTAAAGGTCAGTCCGGTATTCCTTTGCATCGACATGTTAAAGGAGTGGCGAATGACAAAACGTGAGGCTGCTGTGCTGCAGTTCGAATAACATTGGAGATGATGAAAGGCTGGAGATGTGGGGAAGGAAAGTTGGAATTGGGATTGCGTTGGGGATGTGTTTGCTGCATGCTGCCTCGCTCCCCCAACAGCTGGTATGGAGAGACGGGAGTCGTGTTTCAGTCCTGAGGATGCCTGTCGATTCGGGAGAGTCATTGATCATGCTGCACCTGACCCAGCAACTTGAGTACTCTCTTTCACTCTCAGGTGTTTTATTCATCAACTGGGAACATGATTCCAATGGCAACCAGGTGATGATGGTCCAGGACCTCATCTATCAATGCAGGGCTGAATCAGGAAAAACATTTCGTTTCTCCCAGAAAATGGCTCATCATCTGGGTGTTCAATATTTTTTCGACTCCATCGTGCGGGTGCATGTGGATGATAACCAGTTTGAAACAAGGATGGAATGGAAGATCTGGAAAAATCATGGGGGCTTTTTCTCTGCCCTTTTGTCCACCCGCATATTCAACTGCTACCAGACAATGGTTAACGATAGCGGGAATCTGGTTCGTACGTTATCCTCTTCTTTCCTGACCCCCTTTACCGGACTCTTTTCAGGAGGGATTCAGTTGAAATGGCCTTTGCTCGGCTCGCTGAACATTGGACTTACCAGTGCCAAGCTGACCTGGGTCCGCGACAGGGGGATCTACGAAACCCTTCAGGTTACCACCTATTACGGTGTGCCGCTGGAGAAACGATATCTCTTCGAATACGGTCTCTCCATTCAATTGCTCATCAATCACGATCTGCTGAAGTGGCTGCACTGGGATTGCGATCTGATCATCTTCAAAAACACCAACCTGCCTCCCGATATTTCGGTGAAGAACAATCTGGGATTCAGGCTGACAAAGTTTTTGAAAGCACGCATCCAGACCAGGCTCTACTATGAGGAGCGCGTCAGCAAAAAAGTACAACTGGAGAATCTTGTATCGGTGGGATTTGTGGTACAGTTTTGACCCAAACTTACCCCTGCACGAAAATAGCCTTAATGATATGACTCGCCATTTTGGGGTTTTCCTTCAGGCGACGGGTGGAGTATCCAAACCAGTCTTTGCCAAAGGGGACGTAAACCCTCAAACGGTGACCGGCATCCAAAACACTCTTACGGAGCTCGGGTGTCACGCCGTAGAGCATCTGGAATTCGTAGTTCTCTTTGGCTACCTTGTATTTGCTGATCAGATCATACGAACCTTCAACCAGAACCTTGTCGTGGGTGGCGATGCCCGGGTAAATACCCTGCTGGAAAATATACTCCAGGTCCTTCAGAAAATGGTCGTTGATCTCACCGTATTTCTTGTAGGCGATGGCTTCCGGCTCCACATAAATTCCTTTACATAACCTGAAATTCAACGGATTGCCATCCGAATGAAGATCTTCAAGGTTTTTAATGTCCTGCAGGGTTCGTTTCATATATGCCTGTACAACCAATCCGACATTTTTTGGGAACTCCGCTTTGAGCCTTCTGAACAGCTTGATCTCACGGTCGGTACACTGCGAATCTTCCATGTCGATCCGAACAAAGTTATTGAAGGAAGCGGCTTTGGCCACAATCTCGCGGATGTTGGTGTAGCAAACCTCCTCGTCGAGGAGGAGTCCGAACATGGTAGGTTTCAGCGAGTAGTTCCCGTTGATCTTGTCTGCCTCCACCCGGTCGATGATCTCGAGATACTTATTTTTATACGCAGTGGCTTCATCCAGTCGGGTGATAAATTCACCCAAAAGGTCGATGGTAATCATCATGCCCAATCCATTCATATCATGACAAACACGAATGGCGTCGTCGATCGTTTCACCGGCAATGTATTTCTTGGAGAATAGCCAGACCAGTTTCTTTGGCATGAAGGGGAGCAGATGGGAGATCAGTTTGTTAAACATGGCAGTCGCATTTTGGAATGACAGTGCAAACATATGTATTTGATGGTAAATATCGCTATTTGTTATTAATAATTATAATGTGTAATTTTGCCCTCTTTTTGTAAAACCCGGCGTGTGAAACCCTTAGATTCCTTCATTATTCAGTTTCGGGGATTGAAACCCGGGATTCACAGGTACAATCTGCAGATTGACAAGACGTTCTTTAACCATTTTGAGCAGAGTGAAATCAGTGAGGGTGACCTTACCGTTCACATCGACCTGGAGAAAGAGGAACGGATGCTTCTCTTTCAGTTTGACATCGATGGCAACGTTACGTTACCCTGCGACAGGTGTACGGATCCGGTCACGATCCCGATTCATGGAAACGAGAGACTGATTGTGAAGTTTGGAGAGGCTTTCCAGGAACTGGATGAAGAGATCCAGATCATCCCGGAATCGGAAACAAGTTTTGATGTTTCACCTTTTCTGTATGAGTACATTCATCTCTTATTGCCGATGAAACGCGTGCATGAAGAAGATGACAAAGGGAGCAGTTCATGCAACCCCGATATGCTCAACAAACTGAACGAACTGCTTTATAGCAGAACTCAGGATCCGAGGTGGGAGAAACTCGATAAGCTTCGAGGGACGAAGGATGAAGGATGAAGGACGAGGGATGAAATACAGAAATACGGAAATACAGAAATACAGAAATACAGAAATACAGAATCCATTGAAAAAACGAATTGCGAACAGCGAACAGCGAACAGCTTTGTAAGATTAATTCGTAATTCCTAATTGTTAATTCTTAATTGAACTATTATGCCACATCCGAAGCGAAAAATTTCGAATCAACGGAGAGACAAAAGAAGGACTCACTACAAGGCGGAAGTTTCGACCTTCTCCGTTTGTTCAAATTGCGGCACTACTGTCCTGTACCACAGGGTTTGTCCAGAGTGCGGATACTATAAAGGAAAACCTGCTATCGCTAAAGCAGCAGCCGAATAATCATGCGAATCGGTTTAGATGTTTCCGGGGGAGACTTCGCGCCAAAATCGACGCTGCACGGGGCCTTGTTGGTTCAAAAGGAGCTTCCCAAGAGTGACCGTATCGTTTTGATCGGTGACAAGGATGTTATCCTTGCATTCTTCAAAGAGGAGAATGTAGACCCTGATTTATTTGATATAGTGGATGCTCCCGATCAGATTGAGATGGGAGAATCTCCTACAAAAGCCCTTGTTGCCAAACCTAAATCCAGTATTGCCGTTGGGTTCAGAATGCTGAAGCACAAAGAGATTCACTCTTTTGCCAGTGCAGGAAGCAGCGGAGCCATGATGGTTGGGGCAATCTATAGTGTCAATACCATCCAGGGAGTGATCCGGCCCAGCACCCCTGCTTACATCCCGAAAGAGAATGGAGGTTCTACCATCCTGATTGATGTGGGAACCAACCCCGACAGCAAACCGGATGTGATGTACCAGTTCGGGCTGCTTGGATCATTGTTTGCCGAGCATGTACTGCATGTGAAAACTCCCCGGGTAGGATTGTTAAACATCGGCACGGAGGAAAAAAAAGGCAACCTGATCACCCAATCGGCCTATCAGATCATGAAAGATGCCAAGGATTATAATTTTATCGGGAATGTGGAGGGACGTGATCTTTTCCGCGACCGGGTTGATGTGATCGTTTGCGATGGATTTGTAGGCAACATCGTGCTGAAGCAGGCTGAAGCGATGTATCGGGTCATGGTGAAACGCGGGATAAAAGATTCTTATCTCGACCGGTTCAATTACGAGAATTACGGTGGATCGCCTATTCTGGGTGTCAACTCCAATGTGATTGTCGGGCACGGCATCTCCAACGGGAAAGCTATCAGGCAGATGCTGCTTCTCTCCAAAGAGATTCACGAAGCCAAACTTCCTTATAAGATCAGGCACGCTTTTGAAAAGTATGCCATTAACAATATCTAATCACTCCCTATGACGAAGATCAGAGCAAAAATATCGGGCATCCAGGGTTATGCACCTCCATATATTCTCACAAACCAGGAGTTGGAAAGTATGGTCGACACTTCCGACGAATGGATTACCAGCAGGACAGGGATACGGGAGCGTCACATCCTCAAGGGAGATCTGGGAACATCGGATATGGGTGCTGAGGCAGTGAAAGGGTTGCTTGAAAAGACCCATACCTCCCCGGATGAAATTGATTTGCTCATCTGTGCTACAGTGACTCCCGACATGATATTCCCTGCTGCTGCCAACCTGATCAGCCATAAAACCGGTATTAAAAACGCGTTCAGTTTTGACATGAATGCCGCTTGCTCCGGACTGATGTTTGCCATCATCACTGCCACCCGTTACATTGAATCAGGTGCATGCAAAAAAGTGATTGTTGTTGGTGCCGACAAAATGTCCGCGATCACCGATTACACCAACCGCGAGACCTGCATATTGTTCGGCGATGCCGCAGGAGCCATGCTTTTGGAACCAACAACCGAGGAGGTCGGGATCATGGATTCCATCTTCGGAACCGATGGCTCCGGATTCCCGTATTTGCACATGAAAGCCGGCGGATCACTGAGGCCGGCATCGTATGAAACAATTGACAACAAAGAGCATTACATCTTCCAGGAGGGTCAGTCGGTCTTCAAATTTGCCGTCACCAAAATGGCCGATGTCTCTGCAGAGATCATGAAAAAGAACAACCTCACTTCCGAGGATGTCTCCTGGCTGGTTCCTCACCAGGCCAATCTGCGGATCATTGATGCTACTGCCCGCCGAATGGGCATCAGCAAAGACCAGGTGATGATCAACATCCAGCGATACGGCAACACCACCGGCGCTACCATCCCTCTCTGCCTCTGGGAGTGGGAAAACCAGCTCAAAAAGGGCGACAACATCATCCTCGCAGCCTTCGGTGGCGGATTTACCTGGGGAAGTGTTTGGTTAAAGTGGGCTTACGATCCAAGTTAGACAGGTTAGACAGGTTGGACAGGTTAGACAGGTTGGACAGGTTAGACAGGTTGGACAGGTTGGACAGGTTGGACAGGTGATTTAGATCGTTTATACACGATTTCCCGGCGCTTATACACTAAAACCATGCGTTTGATAAATAGCATGGTTTTTTATTTCAAGTCTGTCGCTGATACCTTACATTTGTATAAAATCAGCATTCGCCACTTTATGCATAAGCTCTCCCTCGAAAATCCCATTCCTTCCCTGACAGCCGGGATATGCCGGAATCAGCACCTGGAAGGTTTGTTTCTGGAGTACTTGCGAATTGGTGCTTCCATCGATCACCTGAAAGGGGTTCAGCTTTCGCCAAAACACATCCGATCTCTGCATATCCTCAGACAGATTGCCCTGGATGCTTTCCTGGTGGAAGCCAACAGGCGGTACCCAATCCAGGAGTTGAACGGACAGATTCCCGAGCTCATCCACAGTGTCAGCCACCTCCTCACAAAGAGGTTTCGGTTGGAGGAGTACTTTTCTTGATCACTGGATCACTGGATCACTGGATGACTGGATTATTTTCGCTTCTCGCTTCTCGCATTTGGCTTCTTATCACCTCCTAACATATTTCATATATTTGCGTCAGGATTTTAATCGGTTGACTCCATGAAATGGTCTCTTCGCATTATCTGGCGACAAATTCTCTTCTCTCCTTTTTTTCTGGCAATACCCGTTGCCATAGGGGTGATTCTCTTCATCCCCGACTTTTTCCCAAAATACACGGCCCCTTTGGTGGAATCAGGGATTATTGATAAACCAGGCGGGTTTGAATATTATCACGACCTTGATGGTGATGGCGGCAGCGAGCGGATCATCCTGTTCAACAATACCCAGAACCAGGCCTCCATTAAAATTATCGAAGAAGATGGCTCCATTGGCAATCACTACTATTTCAGTGGTGAGATCTATGAAAGGTATGAGGGATTGACTATTGGGGAGATCGATTCTTGCGGGAACACGGTGATATTTCTGTTTACTATTCACCACGATACTCTCCTGTTGCACTGTGTGGTTCCAGCGGGTGAATATCCTGACGGATTTCGCAACAAATTCATTGCTGTTTTGCCGGGGAAGGATGATACATATGATTTCCAGATCAGCTCCTACGGGCTGGTGGATCTTGACGGAGATAACAGGAAGGAGTTCCTCGCCGGTATCATGGCAGGATTTCCGTTGAAGCCAAGAATCGTCGTTGCCTATGATTTCACCAATGACACCCTGATATATACAGACGACTTTGGACCCCTGTTTTATATCCACAGTATCGCGGATGTTGGTGACGATGGTACGAAAGAGCTTTTCACCTGTACCTATTCTGTATTCAACTATCCCGATTCCCTGGCGGGTCCCTTCGATGATCGCAAGGCCCTGGTATTGGGATTTGATCACAAACTCCGGCCAATCTTCCCACCGGTTCCTTTCCCGGGAAAGTATATTCTTGTCATGACGTTGCCCATTAAAACTCCAACCGGCGAAATGAACCTGGTCTCCCTTGTGAACCAACTGATCGATGGTGATTGTTATCCCCGGTTAATTCTGTCAGACATGGCCGGAAAACAGCTTATGGAACGGAAATTGCCTAACCCGGACGAAAAACACAATTATTCCCTTTTTGCTGATATAACTGACCCTTCTAAACTCCTCATCCTGGATGGGAAGGGAGGGCTGGAGGTTGTGGATGCCTCCCTGAAGAGCATAAAAAGCGTGCAGCTGGATGAAAAACTGGCAGGTCTGAGGCGCCCAGTTGATATGGATGGTGACGGAGAGATGGAATACCTGGGATACAGAGGTCTGTTAAACACACCGACAATATTTCGGAATGATTTATCATATCCTGTGGATCTTAAGTTTCCCTTATCCAGTGTGGTCTGGTATGTGGGAATAAAAGAAGTTAACGGGGCTCCTCCGTTGAGCTTCCTCCAGCAGCAAGACATGTATTACCTCTTTGCTTATGGGAAAAACCGGTGGTTCCTGCTGAAATATCCCTTTTACCTGGGCATATACCTGGCATTTCTGGGGATCATCCTCCTTGCCCAGTACCTCCAGCGGGTAGTGTTAAGGCAGCGGTACGATGCTGAAAAAAAGATCGCCGAACTGCAGCTGCTTCTGTTAAAGAACCAGCTTGATCCACACTTCACCTTCAATACAATCAGTACGATCAACTCTCTCATAGCTCAGAAGCAGCCTGATGAAGCCAACCGAATGATCACACAACTCTCACACCTGATGCGGTCATGTATTGATCATACCGACAAAATATCCCGATCGTTAGGTGAAGAGCTGAATTTTGTAAGGGACTACATTTCCCTGGAACAAACCCGTATGAATAACAGCTTCACCTTTGAGATTACGTTGGAACCTGAAACTGACCTGAATTTCCAGGTCCCCAAGATGATCGTCCAGATATACGCTGAGAACGCCCTCAAGCATGGATTACGGCCAAAGGGGGAAGGCGGGAAGCTGGTGATAGCAGTTCGCAGTTCGCAGTTCTCAGTTCTCAGTTCTGACCCCCATGACTCCCATGACCCCCATGACTTTCATGACTCTTGCTTGACCCCCATCACCATTTCCATAGAGGACAATGGCGTTGGCCGGACAGCCGCGGCCCGCAACGGCAGTACGGGCACAGGGAAGGGAATGGGGATCATGGAACAGTATTTTGAGATCCTGAACAAATACAACCAGCAGAAGATCACCTCACAGATTACTGACCTCACGGATGCCGCCGGTGAGCCTTGCGGAACGCGTGTGGAGATTGTGCTACCGGAGGGGGTGAGGTATAGGTTTTATTAGTTTCGGGTTTTGGGTTTTGGGTTTTGGGTTTCGGGTTTCGGGTTTTGGGGAAAGAAATGCGCAGGGCGCAGGGCGCAGGGCTCAGGGCGCAGGGCGCAGGTGTTGAG
>JACZJJ010000081.1 GCA_014860625.1 Bacteroidales bacterium
AAAGCATCATCATTGAAAACAACTATATCGGCTTCTTTAGTGTCAACAACCATTTTGACAGAAACAAAGGTTACAACTCGTTCAACAGGGTAGTTGTATTGCAAAATAAGAGCACAAAAAGTCTCTGCTTGCACTTTTTCTTCGTGATTGCTGTAATTACGTTTCTTATTTTGATGAACGTAGGTAATGAACTTTTTGTCGTCATCAAAACTGATTATTCCTTTTTGTATTCCTTTATCTATCAAGCTCATATTTTGTTTTTATTCGAGATTATCAATTCTTTCACGTCAATGTCCAAAATGTTCGCTATTTCCATTAAGGTTTCCAATCTTGGTTGTTGTCGGTTTTGTGCATAAGCATTTACCATATTGTAACTCTTTCCAAGTTTTTCAGCCAACCAAGTTTGCTTTATCCCTTTCTGTTCCAACACTTCCTTAATTCTGTTCATTTGAGACGCTGTTTATTCAGCCGCTAATTTAGTCAGTTTATTTTTAATATCTCAAAAAACTGTGTATAAAGTGTAAGCATTCTATACTGGTGCGATTCAAGTAAAAATTTGATTGTTTCTGAACTTTCGACGAATGAAAAGTTGAGGTTAGTCCAGTTTTTCTTATTCTTATGGACCATTAACCAAGACTTCTCCTCCTGATAGTGGAATGGTATCACGCATCCATATGGCATAAGTTTTTGTTTTTCAATAACAATACCATGTTTGCTCATTAGAACCTGAGCTTTGGCCCTTTCCCTTGAGAGACTGTTATGGTTTTTGATTCGTAGTTTGGTGAACCAATGTTTTTCCATTTTGCAATTCCTTTCCTTCTTAATGACTGAATTATTCTCCTTGACTTAGATCCCCAGAAGGAGAAAGATCATTCCCGAGAGGATCTAGGAGACACCTTATTGTTGTGATATTCGCATCTGATCAATACTTTTCCTTTTCCCTCGAACACGGAGTTTCCTGAAGTTCTCATCTGCTGCATAATTGATTTCAGCATGGCCAGTATCACTGTGGATCACTTCTTTTATTTTGAGGACATCAAGAAAATAATGAATGAGTTCAATACTTACGACATAGGTGAGGTTGATGAATGTCCTATAATTCTTGAATTTCTCTATTAATATCCCATTTTCTTCCTTTTAGAATGATCTCAATAACAGTATTGAATGTTTCATCACTTGCCTCTGTTAGAAAATCAATGACGATATCTAGAAGATCAAGCCTGTTTTTAAGTTCAGTAACTCGTTTGCGGATTAGGTTCTTTTTCATGGCTTTTTCTCCATTAATCCGGTTTAGGTGCGAAAGGTTATATGTTGATCAAAGAAAAAGTTATCAACAAATTATCTATTTTGGATAGTCACAAAATTGTGAGGACTAATAACTGTCTGTCATGTTGTAGTTTACAAAAGATTCTTTGTTATTTCGGCACCAGGTTTCTTGTTAATATTTCCGAGAACCTTGGAAGCGATTTTGATATTTTCCTTCGTAGTTTTACTCTTGATAGATTATTAATCAGGGACTAATAATATAGTAAGAATATGCCAAGGAACATGGAATTTAGCTCAGAAAAAGGGAAAAAGTATATCACATCTCCTGAAACTGAGCACAATAAGGAGAATTTGCAACGATTAATTGAGATAAATAAGAAGAGACAAGAAATCCTGAAACGGGAGAAGAAGACAACTGCTGAAACTTGTAAAACCAAAGAATAATCCCATGTCAAATATTATCGCAGTCATCTTTGATTTCGATGACACATTAGTGCCTGATGCCACTAATCAATTACTTAAATTTCATGGGATAGATGTTGACAAGTTTTGGAAAGATACATTCTCAAAATTAACATCTACAGGGTTCGATCCAACTTTAGCATACCTTAAATTGGTGCTTGATATAGTTGGAGAAGGGAAGCCATTAGGGTGTTTGAGTATTCAACAACTAAATGAATTCGGGAAAACACTTGATACAATGTTTTACTCTGGAATTCCAAAATTATTCGATGATCTTAAGGCAATTGTCAAGGGCATTAACGAATTTGTTTCAATTGAATTCTATATTATTTCAGGGGGATTACATGCAATCATTGAAGGGAGTGAGGTTGTCAAGAACCACTTTACTGGGTATTATGGATGTCTTTTAGGTGAAGAAGGAGATCCACCACGAATCACAAGCATTAAGAGAGCAATTACTTTCACTGAAAAAACACGCTATATTTTCGAAATCAACAAAGGAATTCGTTATATAGATGCGATGAGCGATCCATTCAGTGTGAATAAATATGTACCAAAGAACGAAAGAAGAATTCCTTTTGGGAATATGATATATTTGGGTGATGGATATAGTGATGTACCTTGTTTTTCTCTTTTAGCAGTACATAATGCCACAAGTTTTGGGATTTTCAGTCCTCAAGACAAGGTGAAAACTCAAAATTCATACGTAAATATGGTTCAGCATAATCGAGTTCAAAGTATTCATAGTCCTTTTTATGACGAAGATAGCGATTTGGGATCGTTGCTAAGAGTTGCTGTTACTACATTAGCCAGTTCTATTTCATTGCGTCTTCAATCTGGATATGTTCATTAATTTCAGAGTCGTCAATTCAATCTATTAGATTTTAAACCAAGTTTAATGATCTAGGATCAATGATTGTCGTTAGAATGGGATCGAATCCAGGTTCTGGGTGTAATCACGATCTAAGGCAACCTTTCTGATTTTTCCCTTAATCCCAGTTCTACCTTCGTGTTCAAGGATCACTTGATATGTTTTTTCCCTATTCTGGATAGGAGGGACATTGATACGACCTATTTGTGTGAAATAATCACGTGGTCTAATTTTCGTAAGGATATAATTGATTGTTTTAGTACTAGGTACGCCACTGAAATCCAATGTGATAAATCCGGTTAATGTCATATAAACTCTGAAAAATCCCTCTTGATCCTGAAATCTGAAGTAAATTTGACGTCCATAAGGGATTAATTTTGAGTTGATAACAAAAAACTCGTGTTTTCTCATCTGGGCACCGATTCTTACACTGCCAACAACCAATTCTTTAAATAACTCCTTGGTTAATAGTGAGGTGGGCATTTTTTTCAAATATGCTTTGCTTCTGACTTGCATGGACTTACTTGCTCGTTCAATTGAAAATTCGCTCAATTGCTTACTATTTTTACTCATATTGGTCTCTCTCCACCATCTGATTTTTTCACGTTTCTCGGCATCAGGGATGGTATAGCTCCATTCCCCTTCTGCAATCTCAGAAGGTGCAATTTTTCTGATAATCTCCTCAATGACATATGTGCTGGAAATGAAGGAGAAATTGAAGTTGGTTCGGTTCTTCCGGTTTTTATAAACCATCAGCCAACCTTCCTCCCCATGGTAGAAGAAATGGATAATGAAACCATATTTCATAGGCTTGTTCCGTTCGATATGGAATCCTGATTTTTCCATCCTTATTTGCAGGGCAACCCTCTCCCGGCAAAGTGCATGGTGGATCGGCTGTGTTAATTGGGTAGTGTCATTTTTTTTCATAGTATCAAATTTTGTTTATTAATAGACTGGCTTGAACTCTATTCGGAAAACCCCTTTTCTAGGGTAGTTTATAGAGGCGAAAATCAACAATCATTTCAAAGTTGAGGCTTTATCCATCTCAGTTACAATTCATTGTTTAAAGTCCTTATTTCAATTCCTTTGACTCTCCTCTTCCTTTATTTTCGTTTTTACTCTGGTGATGCTGTCTTCGGGGGTGGATGGGTTTCTGATTTTCCTCCTCATTTTTACAATATATTTCCGTTCAGAGGAATGATTGGATTGGGAGTCACCCTTCACCTTAGCTGGGGTAAGATCATTCATGTCTTCAACAGATTCATCTTCAGGATCGGATTTGTTGGCATTATCATCTTCATCATCTGGGCTTGATCCTACTCCTAAATAAAAAGCAGATGGTCTGTTGTTCTCTTCATCAAATGAAGGAACCTTTAAAGCATAACCATCAATGTTAAACTTGATAAATGACTCATCAGAAACAATAGATTCAAATATTTCCACATCTCCGGGTATATCTCTTACCCCATCTACAAAAATCAAACGATTGCGACTGTCAAAATAGAATTCCAGTTCAAAACGATCTATGTCAACATTTGGATCATTATCCATTATTGTTACTTTTCCTTTCCACACATTCGAGGAGGAATTGACAACTTCAAACCCCTTTTTATTCAAGCCTCTAGAAATAGCATGTGTAACTTTCCGCATTCTTTCCTTCTGAACTTTAAACTCTTTTTGAGTAAGTTTTCTATCTGTATACATGGGGGTTAAATTTGATGTTGATATATTAATTTAAATATGATTGAGGATGAGGTTCATAAAACTTGATTGAGATAGAGAAGTGTTTTAGGTAGAAAGTGAAGGTTGAGGATTCATTATTTTCTCTGAATAAGTGTTTCCAAAAATTTCGCCCTTCTGGCCTTCGGCCATCAGCATCCTTTCTTTCTTCTTTATATTATTTACTTACTTAGCTTATTACTATGTATATAATACTATTTTATACTTTTTAACCCCTTATCGTGAGCATAATAATTGGTCAGGAATTTTAGTTCAAAGATTGAACAATTTTAGAGTGATGAAGAAGATTCACTAAGTTTCACCATTGCAACCAGCTCACATATCGATATTCAACGTTTTTAATAGTTTATCTTGTCCGGAATAGTACAGAAGGTATTTCCATTTCACCCGAATCTTCTTTTCAAGATTGCTTTGGAGATCTGGGCTGCTATTTGCTGTTACGAGTTTTCTGAATTTCATTTTTTGATAGAGTTGATTATTGCGATCTTGATTCTTCGCATTGACCCAATAAGAGTTTTTCTTTCCAACTTTTAAGAATTTGATTTCCTCTTTAGAAAGTTTTCCCATATCTATATAAGGGCTTGACATTAAAATCTCCGAGAAAGTATTCCATAAGAATCTGCCGAGTAGCCTTATTTTTTTCTTATTCATCAAATCAGCTAAGGTTCTTATGCCTACTGATTTGATGTGAACCATTTTTTTGATTTGTAACTCGTATCTCAATCTGTCAACTAACAATGGTGAAAGTTTCCGTTTATTATAGAATTTTATCACATAATTTCCTTTTTTACATTTCCACATATCCAATTCTTTGCCTCCATACTCAGGACGAAATGGTTTATTCTTATGGTTAATAAAGCATTCAATAATTTTAAGTGGATCATATGGTATTGTGAGATTGACGCCAAACTCAATGTAGTGAATCACCGCCATAGAAAGATCGATATCATATCTGGCAGAAAAGGACTCAAGAGAAAGACAAAGTCGCTGGAAACTGAGATCATCGTAATTATGGCCAAAATTTGCATATTTATGAATGCTAAACTCTATTTTGACATCCTTCTTCCCTGTCTCTGGATCATGAATTAGCCTAACCGTTATTCCATTAAATACAGCCTCTTGATCTATCTTTAATATCCTGGTCTTCCTACTGCTCCTTGGTGGATGAAACTTCCCAAAGAAATCTGGGTGCTCGGTAAATTTCCGCCAATCTTCATTTTCAAGAGTAAATTTTATGAAATCAATCAACCTACATTTTTTTTTAATTATATTTTCTTGCTTTGAGTGACTTCTCAATTTCACAACGTTTATAATAAACACGGCTCCCGATACGGTAGGAAGGAACCTTCCCCTGTTTCGTCCATGAATTCAATGTGACAAGGCTTATTTTCAGCAGAGTTGCTACTTCTGGTCTTGTCAGTAAATCTTCTGAATTATTTTTATCTGGTTGAGATACTGTAACATATGATGCAACTATATCTTCAACTAGTTTTTTTAATTCTTGTACCGTCAAACTTTCAATTTGAACTACATTCATGTTTCCTCTTTTGATACAAATATACAACAATAGAGTATGAAATACAAATATATACAGCATTATTTTATGATTTTTATATAAATATCTTATAGCTTCTAAATATTTGAAAAACAGACGTATAGGACATTAATTCCTGAAATTAAATTCATGAGAATAGGAATAGCAAATGTTGTGAATAGGGTAAAAAGACTAATATTGTTTCTTAATGACTCAATTGAATAAAATTCTGAACGTTACATGCTTGAAAAAAGGAAGTCAGCTATGGTTGAAATCCTTGAATGATGGTTTTAGGGAGCTATTATAACATGCCTAAGAAGTGAAAAACGGATGCCCGGCAATCTTGGTTGCATTTTCTTCAGGAGAAATCCTGATATACCTTAAAAATGACTGTTCACCCTTATGCCCAGTAATTTTCATTATAGATATCGCTGGGATACCAGCCAAGTAAGCATTTGATGCAAAGCTCCTTCTTGCAGTATGAGTTGTAATTAGATCACATTTTGCAAAAACAGTGGTTACAGCTTTTCCTCCAACAGTTTTAGTTACCTTGACTTCATCCAGTATCTCAGCCTTGCGCCCAATGACTTTTAAATGGTCATTAGTTTTTTGGTTTGAAATTGAGGAGGGTAGATTGTTTTCATACTTATCAAATATCTCTCTTACTATCGGATGAATAGGTATAATTACCGTTTCTTCTGTCTTTATCGTTTTAATTTTTAGAAATTGATTTTTTCCAGCATTATAAAAATTTTCGGAACTGAGGGCACTCATATCAGAAAAACGCAACCCCAAATAGCATTCCATTACAAAAATATCCCGCACTCTTTCACGACTCTTGTTATCACTCAGATCATATTCATAGATTTTCCGAATTTCATCAACAGTTAAGTAAATCTTATCAACATCTTCTTTTAAAACCTTGAATTTACTGTGCTTATGTTCCTGAGAATCAGTCAGCCTATTCTCGAATGCCATATTCATAAACCCCTTCAAAGTGGCAATATACTTCCCAAATGTATTGTCGCTGAATTTCTTTTCAATAACCAAATACTGGTGGAAATCATTATAAAACCTTATGTTGATATCAGTAAAATCAAGCCATTTCCCCCTCGAGGCTGAATAGTCCTTTAAATGATTGAGGGTAGTATTGTACTTTTTTACGGTATTCTCACTGCGTAAGTGTTTTATCTCCTTTATATGCCCTTCTATGAAATTCACAACACCTACCCTCACATCCTTGGCTTTCCGTCCGATTACCTTCTCAAATTCATCCTTTACTCTTTCAGGAGTAGGATAAGGCTCTCCGTCATTCACAATTCGCCTATAAACAGTCATGATTTTACTTTCAAGATCATCCAGTCGGGCATTCATTTCTGAGAATTCAGGAAATGCTTTTGTTTCCTTGATCCTATATACAGGCTTGTCATTCCAAAACTTCGGTTTTACTTTTTCCCCTGTTGAAATTTTCAGAGAAGCATATTTCTTTTTCCCATTTGAATCTAGGGTAGAAAATCCAAAATGAAAGAATAAGTAGATCAATGTGGACTCAGCCCCTTTCGGTTTCTTTAGCATGAAGGTCACTTTTGCCATGGTCTCAGATATTAGGGTTCATTCCGCTAAGTTAGGAAATATATTTGTAACAGGGGAATAATGGGGGGAAGAATATTGCTTTATCAAATTTAATTATTGACAAGAAGCAGCTTTACAATCATATCATAGAACCTTACAACAAAGCCTTAAACGACTGGGGGAGGAGGATATGATAAGAGTAAAAAGTTCTAGTTCCCTACGGGCTACAGAAAAGGCTGTGAATCAGAGATTCACAGCCTTTTCTAATTAAGAATTAGGAATTAAGAATTAGGAATTACGAATTTTGGAGCAAGTTCTGTGACCTTCGTCCTTTACGGTATTTTCACAACTCTCGCTGTCACAGCGAGCCCCGCTCCCCTGACTGAAAGGATGTACACGCCTGAAGGAATGGCGCGTATATCCACCGTGTTTTTCCCGGGAAGAAGATCGATGGTGAGGAGTTTGTTCCCCAGGAGATCAACAATGGCGCATGTTAAGGACTCATTCCCTGGCAGATTATTTCCAGTGATGCCGCCGGAGGTTCCGCTCTGGTGTCCGGCTGGACAATCCCACTCAACGGTGAGGGTGGTGGTGACGGGATTGGGATAAATCCGCAGGCATCCGCCATCCGGCATCCGGGAGTCAATTCCTGTGCAGGCTTTGAAATGGACAATGGTGGTGTCGAAGCCGGGGCAGCCGTTTTTGGTGACAATGAGGGTGATGTGGCGGGTGCTGTCGGATAACATGCCGGAGGCGTTGACAGTTGTGGTGGAGGTAATGTCGCCTGTGGACCAGAGGTAGGTGTCGTAATCAGCACCGGCATCCAGGAAGATGGTTTGCCAGTGACAGATGGTGGTATCGGGGGGTAAGGAGATCTTTGGAATGGCATGAATGGTGACAACCATCGAGTCGCGGCCTTCACAGCCGGTTATGCTGGGAATGATGTAGCGCAGTAAGTTTTCGCCGAGCTTGGCCAAGGTGGGGTAAAAGAGATTACCATCAACCCCATTCCCCGAAAAGAGGCCTCCGGGAGGATCTCCTACGAGTTGAACCGGTGAGGCGTTGGCGCAGTAGGTTGGCAGGGGTCCCGAAAGGTAGGCCGGTTCTATTTCGTGAACCTTAACTGTCAGATATTGATGTAAAAGCTGGCCGGGAGCAGTGATCGTGACAGTATAATTGGTGTTCTTTTGTGGCGACACAGTAGGGGTGGCGCTGGTAGGGTCTACCAATGAAGAATCGGGAGGACTGGCGGTCCAAAGGAAGGTTGATCCTACGGGATAGTTGAGAAGGGTAATGGTGATCGATGTGCCTTTGCAGATGTCGGCTGGCATAGCAGTATACTTCAGCCACGCGTATCCCGACCCTCCTTCGGGATTGGTTGCCACAAGCTTCAAACTGTCGCTGCCGGTCCAAAAAGAGTATGGCTTCTCCACCAAAAGGATCCCGGTCGCCGAGTCCAGTTCAAAGTCCAATGCACCCTGGCTGGAGCTTAAGACTGTAAAGGTCAATTGCTGAAACGGATAGATGGGATCTGCCACAAGCGTGTCAAGCGAGACAGGAGGAAACTGCTCGTTGGTCATCAGCGAGACCAATACTGGTTCAACAACCGGACCCGTGACAACGCGAAGGTCCATTCCGCTGATCCGCATATTGCCGGTTGACTGACGTTCAGCCTTCATTTCGATGGTGACGACAGATGCCTCCTGGGGAATGTCGATAAGCGCCGTATGCTCGATCCATTGAGCCGAATCGGCTGGAAACGAAAGGGTGAGGGATTCACCGGTTTCGGGGTATGCAAGGAACAGCCATACGTTGTCGGCCGATGATCCTTTGGAGTAAAACGAGAATTTATTCACACCCTTTTCCAACCCCCCAAGGTTTTTGATCTTGAAAAAGCTTGCCCAGGAACTGGTGGTGACCTGAATGGATTTATTCCCGCTCAGCGGAACCCCATCGTCATGAATCATGATCCCATCGGTAAGTTCATACCCGTCGGGATTGAGGTCGCCGTTGAGGTCTGTTTGCAACAGCGGAAAGATGTTGATATATGGATTGGTCACGCTGTCGTATAGAAGCGATTTCCATTGCGTTTGAGTAAACACCGGAATGTTGTTGGCCTGGATCCATGAGAGCAGGGAGTCGACACGCAGGATGTAATCGTTCCAGGTGGGCGTATTGGGAATGAAATGGTTCTCGCTGATCAGCAGCCGGTGTTTCGCAATGCCATCGGCGATCGCTCTCTTATTCTGATTCAACGTCCAGCTAGAAGTTCTGAAGTCTCCGAAAATCATCGCAAACTGTTTGTCATTATCGGGATTGTACTCGTTATAGGTTTTGTAAGCCTCATCGGCATCGGTGGCGCCTCCTGTATATCCCAGATATTTTCCCAGGGTTTGTTTGATATTGGAATTGTGGCTTTGAGGAAAATTTCCGAAGGGATGGATCCAGTCAAACGGACGGGCGATTTCATGGGTGGTACACAACTCGAGGGTTCGTTCCCCCAGCAAAACCAGCACGTTCCAGGGCATCACCACATCATAGGAGGTGAGCTTGTGAAGGAGGATATGTTCCTGAACCCCCAGGTTAACATACTCTTCCCAAAAGGAGAAGAGGGTCAGCGAGTCGGGATCGTTCGGGTTCTTGTTTTGGAGATTATCCCAGGTATAGACTTTATTCGTTGCCGGAAGAAACAACATCGGAATGAATACCGGATCGTAAAGATCCTGAAAGCCTCCGGGCGAATCGCTGATCACCAGGTTATTGTAAATGCTCACCAGCCCTTCCCCCTGCACCGTGGTGGTATCCACACTCTCCCATTTAAAGCAAATGGTGTCGAAGTTGATATGATCCACCCAGGGGTCTCCGTGGTAGATGGAGGTGTCGCTGATATCTGTGAGGATGATGGCGCAGGTGCTGTGGCTGGGTGTATGGTCCATGAGTTCGTGCCCTTTGGCCCAGTATTGCTTCATCTCCTCCAGGTAGCCGGCTTCCCAGGTAGCTGATTCGAGGCACATGGCCGTACAAAATTTGTAGTTGTAGACGGAGAAGAGGCTGTCGAAGCTTTGGTATTTCCACAGGGCATTGTTGTCGTCGATCCGGAAGCAAACGCCTCCTTTTTTTTCCCAGGCTACCTGGCCTGTTCCCAGGAATGGGGAGAGGAGGAGGGTTAAAAGAATGAGGAATGAGGAAGGAGGAATGAGAAATTTAAAGCAAAAAGCGAACAGCGACCAGCGCATTAGGTGAAGTTTTTGTATATCCTGTCTCTATCTTCATTCTCCTTGGTGCTTTTGTGATAAAGTTCCACAAATACAATTTTTTTCTCCTTTTCAAAATGAGCATAAACAAGCCTGAGTCCCGAATTGACTCCCTTTCCTTTTAAGCTCTTGCAAGCGATCTTTCTTACTTTTATGATACATGTTTCAAGACCCAGATCGGAAATTCTAAAGCTAAAGGGAGGACGTTCTTTTGGTTCCACCCGAAGTACTTTTTTTACCACCTCCAGGTCCTCCGTCAGACTCCTGTACCGCTTAAGGAGTTTTTTCAGATCTTTTCCAAATGCCTCCAGTTCATTAAATTCCATCATGATTCATAATCCTCTGCATAGGTTCGAGCCGAGAAAGGAGATTCACGGTAAAAGGCTAATTCATAATCAATCACATCCCCATCTTCCGTTGCAATCCAGGGGATGTCTTTATGGGAATATTCACTGATGGCTGCGGCAGACCAATCGGAGAACTGATCAGCCACCCGGTCAATGACCTCTTTTTCTGCGGCCGTCATCCTGGTAAGGTCGGCTTTTTCCATTGGAATATATCTCGTTTGAGGATATGTGTGATAGATGGCTTTGATTTGTTGTATGGCTCCTTTCCCGATCATTTGACTGATGATGCTGTCGAGTTTTTTAGGTACCGGACCGTAGGGGAGCTTACGGTACTCGATGCCGGAAAGGTGTTCCTCGTACAACTCATAATAGTTGAAGTCGATGAAATAGAGTAATTTATACAGAACGGTTTCGCCCACATTGGGTTTGCCACCGCATCGTTCAAGCAAGTACAACACGATGTTTTTTACTTTCTCCGGTTTAAGTTTGGGAAGAGAAATCCGCTGCTTTTGTTTTGGTGGGACATCCTGGTGAATTTCTTCTGTTTCGGGATTTGCAGGATTGTCTTTTAACAAAAATTCATCGAGAGAGAAGTGCAGGTTCTCTGAAATTGTTATCAATTCATTCACAGTTACCTGCCTGTTTCCTGATTCCATTTGGGTAACCGAGGAACGGGGAAGGCCCAGTAAACGTGCAATATCTTCCTGGGAGTACCCTTTTAGCTTTCTCCATCTCTGGATCCGTTTTCCAATTTGTTTTGGAGTCAATTCTGGTTGCATCGTTTCCTTTTTTGCAAAGATATCAAATGTTTTTAAAAAGAACAAATGAATGTTTTAAAATACAACAAACGACGGTTGTTGTGTTGGTTGTTTTTTTTCGCAACCGCCTCATTCTCTCCCGCTCCTGCTGTGGTCACGTATTGCATCAGTTCATCCCATTGATAGAGACCACCGTAAGTATCGCAATTTGTTTCCAGATCATCATAACAATATTTTTCAATCAAACTATTGTCTTGTTGGTCTTGAGTTCCTAAGATTTTCGTCCCAACATTCAGATTCTCTTTTAACCAGCATTGCGTCCCGATCTCCACGGTGTTGTAGGTCTTTCCTTCGTAGGTCACTGTCGGAATTCCCGGGCAAGCTATAGGTAATGAACAAAAACTGACTTCATTCCCATAAATGGTGCCCATACTATTTGTCGCGTAGGCTCTGACATAATAGAGAGTTCCCGGGGTTAATCCGGTGAGGCTGCTAATAAACGTACCTGTTCCACTCCCATCGGTGGTGTAACTATTCGCCGTTGTTGGGCCTGAAGAGGTATTCCAGCACACTCCTCTGGCGATAACAGGATCTCCTCCATCCAAGGTTACAGTCCCTCCGCTGGTGGCAGTGTAGGCGGCGATGTTCGAAGCGGCATCCGTTGTTACAGTAGTTAATGGGGTCGTTCCAGCCTTCATGCACCGGAGTGAATATCCGTAATTCTTAGAATTATTATTGGTCGTTAAAGATCCAGTTGTATACCAAAGCCACAATGACCAGGAGTTGCTGCCGCTATACTGAGATGAGGACCAAAAGCGGGCAATTTGTGTAATATTATTCCAAGTATTATCACTTCTGCCTCCTGGAAGAGCGGTGAAGTCGCTGCTATTGGTTGCCCCGGTATTGGGCGACATCCAATGTGCCGTGCCCACCTCTTTCATCTTTCCTCCTGCAACTGTCAGACCTCCAAGGAAATCACTTAACGTTGTCCAATCAGTGTTTGTTGGGATATACCATCCATATCAAAAATTACAGCTATTAGTTGTGTGCATTGTTATGAAGAGGTGCCCGCTGGAAAATCAATTATGAACAGCGAAGGCGAACAGCGAACAACATTTGTTTATAAAAGGTATAAAAAATAGTTAATAAATGTGCCAAAACGTGCAATTAGTTGTAACTTTGTCTCATGATTGAGTTCGAGTTTGACCCGGAGAAGAGTAGATCCAATCAGGAGAAGCATGGGATGAATTTTGAGAAGGCGCAGGAGTTGTGGAATGATCCCTGGCGAATGGTTATACCAACCAGGTGTACGGATGAAGAGAGATGGATTATGATTGCCGGTTTGGAAAGTGGGTTGTGGACAGTGATTTATACGATGCGTAATAAGAAAATCCGGATTATTTCCGTGAGAAAAACAAGAGAAAATGAAAAAGCGGTATATTACGGCGGAAGAGCTTGATAAAAAGTTTGAAGCAGCAGAGGACATTTCCGAATACATGGATTTGCAACATGCTGATCGTCCCGGACTGGAACCCCGCAGGGTGAGTGTGGATTTTCCTGAATGGATGATCTCGAAACTGGATCAGGAGGCACAGCGCCTCGGTGTAACGAGGCAGTCCATTATCAAGTTCTGGATTTCGGAGAGGTTGAAATTAGCAGGGATCTAATTGGCTTTTTTCGTGCTTCCGCAACGGAACTGGAATGCTTTATTCAATTACGAATGAGGAATGAAGAATTACAAATACAAAGTGAACAGCGAAGAGCGAAATGCGAATAGCGAACAGCCAAATCATTTATCCCGCATCCCGTATCGCGTATCTCGAATCCCATATCCCATATCCCGTATCCCGTATCCCGTATCTCGTATCACTTTCCCAGAAGCCACTTCCAGGCAGGTCTGATGTGAATGGTTTTGTGATCGATCGTGATTTTTTCTTCGGTGTAGGAGGTAAGGATCAATCCTTCTGTCAGGTTATACAGGGTCATGGCTTCCAGGAGACCTGACAATTCGCGCTCTCGTGTAACTTCGGAATCCAGTACATGGCAAACCTGGATGGCATGCGTGATGGTAGTCCCTCTGCGGATCAAAAAATCGCACTCTTTGCGCATTGCATGGTAATAGACCTCTTCCCCTCTTCGTTTCAATTCAATAAAAATCATGTTTTCAAGGAGTCTGCCTGATTCTTCTGTGAAAAGAAAACCAAGTTTTCTAACAACTGCGTTGTCGATGAAATAGGTTTTTCTGGGATTCCGGATCTGACGTTTTACGGAGAAATCGAATTTGTAAATCTGAAAAAGCAGGTAGGTATTTTCCAGAAAGTCGATATAGTTTTTGATTGTTGTGGCGTTTTTAATGCCAACTATTTTCGCAAGGGAGTTGTTGGTGGAAGGTTTGGCTATGTTGCTTGCCAGGAAATAGACCAATTCGAGCATCTCTTTTTCATTGGTCAGGTTGTTACGTACCATCACATCTCTGTAAAGGATACTCTGGTAGAGGGATTTGAGGTAATCCTCGTTTTCTGTCATCAGGAAACCAGGAAACCCTCCTGTTCGGGAATAGTCACCAAATAGCCGTTGCATCGCAGACCGTTCAGCGCTGCTGTGCATCAGGCTGTCTGACAGGGTGTTGTTTGTAAATGAGATGTACTCACGAAAAGAGAAAGGAAATAGTTCAACGAGAAGGTACCGGCCTGTAAGGTGGGTGCCCAGTTCGCGACTAAGCATCGTTGCATTGGATCCGGTAAGAAAGATTTTATTCCCCGCATCGTGCAAACGGCGCACAAATCTCTCCCATCCGGGAATATTCTGGATTTCGTCGAAGTAAAAGTTCGTTTGATTGCCAAATAACTCCATGAATGTTTCATGCAGCAGCTGGAAGTCATTGACAGTGAAATTCACCAACCGTTCATCATCGAAATTCAGAAAAAAATCCTTTTCCGTTTCCTCTTTTCGGATTTGCTGCAGCAGGGTTGATTTCCCACACCTCCTGATGCCTGAGATGACAATTATTTCGGGACCGGAGAGGTATTTCGCCGGAAATTCCCTGAGTATGAAGCGGGAAGACCATTGGAGGGAACGCTGATCGAAAATGATTGTTTTGAGGAGTTCTTTCATTTGTTAATAATTTTGATTTGTACAAACATACGATATTCTATTGTGAATAGCAATATAATAGTTTTAATTTCTATTCTAAATAGAGATAGTTTGTATTTTTTGTCTTGATCTTGTTCATTTCTGTTGTCTTGATATCAACTTTCTTTTAGCTTGATTCTGTTCTTTCTTTTGTCATTTATATCAACTTTCTTTTGTCTTGATACAAAAGAAAAGTTGCAAAGAAAAAATCAAGGCTCCCGAAAAATTACTGTCGTCTCCGTTCATTCGGCTAAAACAAACGATACCGACGGGGCATGCCCCGTCGCTACTTTCGGATTTGCATCTTAAAACAAACAGCGTTTGTTTTTTAACGCCTCATTCACTGCGACTCTTTTCAGCAATTTTTCAGAGGCCGGTTTACCCCTAAATCCCCTGAAGGGGACTTGCTCTGCTTCGCAGGTAAATCAGGCCTGGAGGGCCTTTATCAAGCGCGAAACGATCCTATCAAGGCGAAGCCTTCCATCAGGGCCGCAGGCCCTCCATCAGGCCGTCAGGCCTCACTGGGGCATGCCTCGCCCCGTGAGAGGGCGGAAAAAAGTTTCCCCTCCACACTACAACGCTGGTTTACAACGGGAACCTAAGCCAGGGGAGGGGTTAGAGGAGGGGAAATTCAATTACGAATTACGAATAAAATGCGAATAGCGAATAGCGAAAAGCAAAATTGATTATCGCGCATCGCGTATCCCATATCGCCTATCGCGTATCCCGTATCCCGCATCACAAAAAAAGGGACCCGCTTGCGCGAATCCCTTTCGGTTTGTTAAGCAACTGCCGGTTATTCGTAGAAGTACGAACTTTCGCCGGTGTGACCGGGGATATCGCGGGCACGGGCACGAATCTCCACTCCGGGTTCGATGGTGATTTCAGCCGTAACGGCATATTCCCACCAGATTCCCATGGCATCGGGCACACAGGATCCTGATTCAATCTCTGATCCGCCGGGGGCGAAGATCTTCACCGTGACTTCGGTCACGCGGAAGTCGTCACCGGCCATCACCTTGATCACGTCGCCTTCATTCCCTTCAAAGGCATCGAGGTTGATCTCGTCGATCCAGGGAAAACGAAGGTAGTCGGTCATGGCGATGATGTAGGGTGATTGTCCGTTTACGTTGGCTTTGGCCATGTAGGCGGTGAGCATGTCGGGGTCGAGGAGGATCTGCTTGGCATAACGCGCGGCGTTCGCAAAGTTTCTCCTCACCTGGGCCTGTGATTCGGTAGGCGGACCGGGAGGCGTGGCGGGCAGCGCCGCCATGATGCTTTGTCCGTTCCGGTTGCGGAACACAAACTGGTTTCCGAATTTCCCACGATAGTTTTTCGTGAGGGCATTTGATTTTGTACTTGACATTGTTTGTTGTTTTTAAGGTTAGTTACTTGATCTTGGCCAAGATCGATGGTTTGCGCAATGTTTTTTTGATATGCGATACGCGATGCGCGATATGCGATACGCGATACGCGATGCGCGATACGCGATATGCGATACGCGATATGCGATATGGGATATGCGATTTTCCTACAGCCTACAGCCTAACAGCCTACAGCCTCTTCACGATGCTTAAGATCATTATCAGGATAATGAGCGCTCCCAGAAGCCAGAGGACCGGCTTGAGGTTGAGTGGTTCCTTTACCAGCTGAATCTTCTCTACCGGAATCTGTTTTTCGTAGTAGATGGTGTCGGGGTTACAGGTTCCTTCCACCCATAGGGTATCGGTTTTGCGAAGAAGCCTGACCTGAAGCCGCTCTTTTTCGAGGATGACGGTGTCGGAAAGCTGTTCGATGTGCAGGGTGGTATCTGCCTGGATGCCGGGGGTGATCAGGGTGTCCCTTACGATCAGTGTATCGGGAAGCCGGAGTTCAGGATGCCGACTGATGAGATGCTGCAGGCGGGATTGGGGGGAGCAGGAGAATAGTAAGAGAATTAAGAATGAAGAATTAAGAATTAAGAATTTTTTAATGCGCATTCCGAGCTGCGAATAGCGAACAGCGAACAGCGAACAGCGGTTTATTTCTTTCATAGCGATTTGGGTTTTTCATAGGTGAAACTTTCGATACGTCGAAGCCAGCCGTTGCGGAAGCATTGCTGGGTGATGTCAATTTCGAGGATACGGTGAATGAAGCCGATCCGCTCGTGTTTGATCCGGAGATGGAGTTTTTCAGGATCGGTGGCGTTGAGGGCTGCCAGCGTAACGGGTCCAACGATGCCATCGGGTTTTACATGGAGGACTCTCTGGGGGATGGTGATGGCGGGTTTGCCGCTGCACCAGAGCCAGTCGACAAGCAGTTCGGCTACCGACTGGTTCCGGATCTCATTGGCGCGCCAGCGGTCCCAATAGTAGTTGCGGAGCAGCCAACCGAAGTCGGCCTTTGTGAGCAGCTTCAAATCGGATACGTCAATGTCGGAATCACCATCTTTATCGTAACCCATGCTCTGCCAGGTTCGAAGGGTGATCCCTTTGTTGGTAGGACCGCCACGATCATACGGATGGTTGACAAAACCGCCTTCCCAGTGGAGGATTTTGGTTATGAGGAGTTCGAGGTTAGCCATATCAATTAAAAATTAAAAATTTCCTAACAGCCTAACAGTCTAATAGCCTACAGCCTATTTCTGCTCTTTGAAGATATTATCAGGTACATAGAGCAGTCCGAGGATGGTTGGCAGGATGGCGAGGAATTCGCCTCCGGTGATGATCCTGAGGCTGAGCAGGGTGATCATGGCAACCAGGAGCGCGCCTCCCAGGAGGGAGGTGCGCCAGTTGGTGAAGAGTCTTGTCTTCATGATTGTGGTTGCTTTCTGATGATATGGGCGGAGAGGTATTCGTTCACGTCGGAGAGCCGGTAGTATACGCGGCCACCCAGGCGGCTGTAGGGGAGGTATCCCCTGCGGCTATAGTCGGCCAGGGTACGGCGGGCGATGTGGAGGATGGAAGCGAGCTCTTTGGGCTCTATCCATTCGCGGTTGATGATGATGGGTTCGTTGAGCTGGTGCTCGATGGCGTTGATCTTCTCTTTCAGTTCGAGGAGAAGCTCTTTTTCTGAAGGTTTGCGGTTTCGTAACATGTTGGTTTGTTTTTAAGTGTTGATGAATTGAAGTTTCGCCAACAAAAATAGCGCGTCCAAACAGGGCGCGCCAGTTGCAGGGGGTTGTACAACCCCTGGGTATAGTACAGGTAATGAGCCTGTTGGAGGTTAAAAAATGATTGATTTTTTGTTGACAGATGGAGCGGCGTAGCCGCTCTTTCAGTTCAAGTTCATCAACTTCCTGATATTGTTCCTCCAGTCGGTAAGTTTGGCGTCGATGTAGGCCAGGCAGTCGTGGGAAGGGTTGTTGAAGTGGTTTCGCAGGCTGAGTGGACTTACCTCTTCTTGCTGGGTGGTGGAGATAAGGCCGGCGAAGGTGCGGCAGAGCTCCGACTTGTTGTTGGATTCAAAGAGTTTGTCTTCGTAGAGGATGCGGAAGAAGGCGGCGCTCAGGGAGACCGAAACACGGAGCCGGAGCTTTTTTACCATAGGAACGGGAAGAGGCAGGGGAGGAATCGCTCCTTTACAAATGTCCTTGTGGTGTTCGAGAAGCATGGCAATATTAAGCAACTGATGGCTGAGGTTGTGAAGGGCTCTCTTCATGTGTTCGGCAAAGGGGGCGAGC
>JACZJJ010000082.1 GCA_014860625.1 Bacteroidales bacterium
CCTAAAGGGGACTTACTCTGCTTCGCAGTCATATCCTCCCGGAGGGAGGAGTAAGTCCCCTTTAGGGGATTTAGGGGTAAGAGTGTTCTATCTCTTGCAGAATCTTGTCGATTTCAAAAACTTTCGTCGCCGTCACCAGCATCCTCCGGAATGGTCTCATGTCGGGAATTCCTTTAAAGTACCCGCTGTAAAATTTACGGAATTCGAGAAGAGTAAGCCGTTCGCCTTTATAGGCTACCGACTTCCTGAAATGTTCCCGCAGAATGGCAACTCGTTCCTGGATGTCGGGCTGGGCAGGGATCATGCCGGTTTGAAGATACGATCTGATCTCGCGAAAGATCCATGGATTTCCCGTAGCGGCCCGGCCAATCATCAGTCCGTCCACACTGGTTTGGTCCAGCCTTTCTTTAGCCGTAATTGCATTGGTGATATCGCCATTCCCGAAAACAGGGATCTTCATCCGTGGGTTTTGTTTGACCTCACCGATCAGTCGCCAGTCGGCCTGTCCGCCGTATTGTTGTACAGCGGTCCGTCCGTGGATTGCAATGGCAGCGATGCCCAGGTCCTGAAGCTGCTCGGCCAGCGTGACGATTGGCTGGTCAGTTGCATCCCAGCCCAAACGGGTTTTCACCGTAACGGGCAGCCGGGATACGTTGACAACTGCTGCGGCAATCTCAAGCATTCGGGGTATATCCTTGAGCAACGCGGCACCTGCTCCTTTTCTCACCACCTTTCGCACCGGACATCCGAAGTTAAGGTCGATCATATCCGGCTTCGCCTCTTCGGCCAGCTCCGCCGCTTTACGCATCGAATCCACATCGTGGCCGAAGATCTGGATCGAAACCGGCCTTTCCGACTCTTCAAAAGTGAGCTTGATCCGGCTTTTTACGGCATCCCGGATAAGTCCTTCCGAAGAGATGAACTCAGAAACCACCAGATCGGCTCCAAATTCCCTGCATACAGACCGGAAAGGGGAGTCGGTGATATTTTCCATCGGCGCCAGGATGAGCGATGGCAGAGGCAGGGTGGTATTTCCGATTGTAATCAAAATAATCTATATTCGTGGCAAAAATAGTGAAATCGGCAACGCTATGAAAACCCCTTTTCTTCACGCCCTCCAGCCTTTTCCCCGAATCCTCTTTACCGTACTGCTGATCATCTGTTGCCTCTTTGTCTTTTTCCTGGGAGGGATTCTACTGGCCATGCCTCTTTTTGGAATTTCCCTCACGGAGACGTTATCACTGGTTGCCGATTATTCAAACCCGAGAGCGATCTCACTTCTGAAATACCTGCAGATCATCCAGGAAGTCGGAATTTTTATTGTCCCGCCACTTCTGGCTGCTTTTCTTTTCGCCTTCAAACCATTGCAATACCTGAAGCTGACAAATTCCGGCAAATGGGAAAGCTGGGTACTGGCAGCCATCATCATGATAACTTCCATCCCGGCCATCAGCCAGCTGATTGAACTGAATGAAACAATGCAGCTTCCCGAATGGCTAGCCGGAATGGAACAATGGATGCAGCATGCCGAAGAGCAGGCAAAAGAGCTCACGGAAGCCTTCCTGGAAGTAAACACCCTGGGAGGATTCTTGCTGAACATACTGATGATCGCCATTCTCCCGGCGATTGGGGAGGAGCTTCTTTTCAGAGGTCTTTTACAGCGACTCTTTCACGAATGGCTGGGCAACATCCATATCGCGATCATCCTGACAGGGGTTCTCTTTGGAGCCATGCACCTGCAGTTCTACGGGATCCTTCCGCGCGTTGTACTGGGTATTCTATTCGGTTACCTTTTCTACTGGTCGGGGTCGCTCTGGATACCGATTTTTGCCCACTTCCTGAACAATGCCGTTGCCGTGACCGTCTCATTCCTTGAAAAGAACGGAATGACAAGTACAAGCCTCGACGAGTTCGGAAACACCGACAACCTCCTCCTGATCCTCTCCAGTTTCGTTGTAACAGCTTTCGCCCTTTATCTGTTTCATCGGTCAAGTCAAATAAAAAACAATCAAATCTCTTCACAACCGTGACGCTATGAGAACCTGTTTTCGCCTGATACCGGTATTGTACCTGATGTTTCTTACTCAAACGTCGCTGCCGGCCCAGGAGCCGGATACCAACATGCTCCCTATCCGTGAAAAAGGTAAAAAAGGCTGGACCCTTGGTGCATTGCCTGTTATAGGCTACGATGCCGACCAGGGGTTTCAGTTTGGCGCTCTGGGACAAGTCTTTTATTATGGAGATGGCTCCACCTATCCCGAGTATCTGCATACCATCTATGCTGAGGCTTCATGGTTTACCAAGGGAGGAGCCGTTTACCAGCTGTTTTACGATTCAAAATATCTGATACCGGGAAATATCAGGCTGACAGCCGAAGTGAGCTACCTGACCGAGAAAGCGCTTGATTTTTACGGGTTCAACGGATACCAGGCGAACTACATCCCTTCGGTGGCGGAAGAGGGGAGTGCCGATTATATCTCGCGGATGTTCTATCGACAGCAGCGAAAGATGCTTCGTGTAATGGCCGATTTTCAAGGGCCGATCCTGGGACAAAAGCTAAGGTGGCTCGCCGGCATCAACTTTTTTAACATTGAAACCTCAACAGTTGATATCGGGAAGATCAATAAAGGGAAACAGGAGAGCAAACAGCTGCCTGATACAACCCTGCTTTATGACCATTATGTTGATTTCGGGCTCATCGGGCGACAGGAGAAAAGCGGGGGAAATATTATTTATCTGAAGCTGGGACTTGTTTACGATACCCGCGACAATGAGGCTGCTCCAAACAGAGGCATCTGGTCGGAGATCCTGCTTATGAATGCTCCTACCTTCCTTGGAAACAATCCTTATGCATTCATCAAACTAGCCATCACTCACCGGCAATATATCACGCTTGTTAGAAACAGACTGGTTACTGCATACAGGCTAACATACCAGGGTACGATTGGGGGTACTGCTCCTTATTACATTGAACCTTATATGTATAGCTCCTGGTCTCTCTCAACAAAACCGGATGGGCTGGGTGGGTCCAGAACCCTTCGCGGAATTCTCCGGAACCGCGTTGTTGGGGAAGGCATTGCTTTTGGAAATGTGGAACTGCGCTGGAAATTCCTGCAGGGAAAACTGTTTAAGCAGAACATTTACCTTGGGCTCCTTGGGTTCCTCGATGGCGGGATGGCTGTTCAGGAGATAAAAGTATACCGCGACTTAGTGCCCAAGGATCAGCAATCATTCTACTTCAATAAAACCCACGACAGCATGCACTGGTCGGCCGGGGTCGGTCTTCGGGCAGCTCTCAACGAGAACTTCATTATCTCGGTAGACTATGGATTTGCTTTTGACAAGCAGGATGGGAACAGCGGTCTCTACATCGGGATAGGAAATATTTTTTAATCAACAACAAGCACCCAGTTACCAATGAAATGGAACGATTACACGACGATAGCTGAATCTCTTGAAGAGTCCTTTTCGGATGTTGACCTAATGCAGATCTCCGATGAGGATTTGGTTCGATTGGTCAATAGTTTATCTGCTTTCTCAGAGAAAGGAGCACCGCCTCCTGAAGACGTTTTAGGCGCTATAATGACCGTATGGATCCAATTAAAAGACAACCTGGAGGGAGATGACTCCAGGTGGGATGCCTATGTATGACTTCCCTACTTCCCTAACTTACTTCCACGCTCCCAGGATAATTCCGGCAATACCAAGACCAATGATCATGTAGAAGCCATCTATCAGCCAGAGGACGATCGACCTTCGCTGGTAGAGGTAGTTGATTCCAATCGCGGTGATGGCGAAGAAGAGTCCGGCAAAGAATCCGAGATACATGCCGTTCAGCCAGCAGATATCTTCGGGTTTATGGAAATTCAGCATAAGGCTCATTCCGAATACCATGACGAGCATGAGAACAAAACTTAATCCGAATGTAATAACCATGCTGCCGGATTTCAGGTATTCATCAGTGAAGCCAAGCTCTTTCTGCCAGCGTTTTCCAAACAATACAGGGCTGTACCAGAGTGCTCCAAGCACCCAGAAAGCGACCGTTGCTACGATCACAGCCCACCAGTTAATCACAGGACATGCCATAATTTTGAAGTTTAAGACATGCAAATATAAATTAATTTAGAATGATTCCAAAAAAGTGGGGGCAATTCATGAATTGCCCCCACTCTCAGAATAAAACCAAACAGTTGAAAGAAAATTTATTGAACGTAGTCGTATCCCATAATCTGGGAATCATCGAAAGTAGTCATTCCGGCAGTTGCCATATTATCATGGGCAAGTCCGTTCATACCGTAAAGCAGTGATTTTGCATCATAACCCAGTAAGCGGAGGTAAGCTGCAAGGAATGAGCTTGTTTGTCCGGTGTAGCAGTAGCAAACAATGGGTTTGTCGGTAGGCAGTGTTTTCAGGTCGGCAGCCAGCTTGATGGAGGCTTTCGGCGTATACTGGGCAGCACCCGGTATATGTCCGAAATCAGCATACTGATCGGCAGGCCAGTAGTTGACGATGTAATAGTTGGTAAGGTTGTCAAAGACCGATTTGTTGTCAACTTTTGCCGGACCATAGCCTTCGGTCAGCAATGCTGCAATACGTGCCTGAAGAATCTCGAGTCCGGTGGTTTTTCCGGTTGAGAGTACTGGCATGTTGCCCATTGGACCTTTTGGAGTGTCAGTTTTTACGAGCTGGGTGGCGTAGGTATTGCCAATTGCATTCTGCCAGCCTGTGGCGAAAGCAGTATTCCAGGAGCACATACCCCACTTCATGGAAAAGACTTTGTCAAAGCCTGCAATCCGAAGCAGCAGGGTGGCAAAACCGGCAGTCTGACCCGAATAGCACACGATGACAACTTTTTGGTAAGGCGTCATGTCGAGTGCATTCACGTGATTCAGGACCTCTCCAACAGACACGTTATGTGCGTTGGCGATGTGACCGGTGGCAAAATCAGCAGCAGAGCGGATGTCAATGATGTACACCTGGCCTGTTAAGTTGAGTGTATAAACATCAGTAGCACTGGTGATCGATGGCATATCAGAGTTGACATAATCTTTTCCAAGAGGAGACCCGGTCGACTCCAGGAAGGTAGCCAACACTTCAGATTCATTGATTGCTGGGGTTGGCGTGGGATCATCATCTTTTTTACATGAGGTAACAAAGACGAAGGCAAGGAGGATACTTAAGATCCATAGATTTGTTTTTTTCATAGTTTAAATGGGTTTTTGTTAAATGTAATTATTGAGTTTCTGGTGATTATCTGATTGTTGATTCAATGTTTACTAGCGGAACCATGATGCCGGCAGCTTTCCGTCGACTGTAATCTTCGATGTAGCCTCCACTTCCCAGACAAGCAGGTTGTCCTGGAAGAGATAGAGCTCCTTGTTGATGAGAGTGCCACCTTCATTCCGGATATGGCAGTTGGATGAACAGGCTTTTCCGTCAGTTACCCGGGTTCGGTCGGTCCACTTGAGCAGGTTATGCGGTGTGGTATAGTTGTAAGTTGGGAATACGTCAAAGTTGGCGTACTGTGCAACTCCGAAAAGTTCCCAGTTGTCGGGAGCAGCCAGGGTACGGCGAACCAGGGCGAAATCGTAACCGGTTTTAATCTCGGGAATGGGGTTGGCGGCAATCTTGAAATCCATATAGGAGGGAATCCGTGCCCCCTCGCCGTGAATGTGGCAGCTTCCGCAATTGTTGTAGACCTGCGAATGGCAAACCTGGCAGTTGAAGTCGTTGATGTGAACAGAATGGTAGGTATTTGCCGAGGCAATCCCTGTGTGGCAGTCCGAACAAGCCGGAAGACCTGCATAGGCATACCTCTGTTCCACCATGTTCCCATCTCCGTGAAGGTCACTGGATGTGTGACAATCCACACATGTATATCCAAGTTTTGTCAGGTGAACATCCGGTTGGGTGCCGGGTGAAACCCCCAGGTAAGCATGACCTCCGCGAGATACGTGGCAGGTGACACAAATACTGATCATATCCGGAGTTTTGGTGAAGGCATGCCCATTGGGCAATCCACCACCTCCCATCGCCGGCCTTACCACATGACATTCTCCGCACGAAGCATGGCAATGGGCGCAGTTGCTGTTATAGCCCTCTATCTGGTGTTCAGGAAGCAGATCGAACTCTTCAGGTCCGTTTAATCCGCTGCGCATGGTCACTTTCCGTTTCTGCCCTGTCCCGTGATGCAGGCTGGTCGCGAAGTTCTCTACGATGGCCTGGTGACAGGTTCCGCAGGTCTGGTCAGCGAAAACGGAAGGGTGAGAAATGAAATCGCCCGAATGCGCCACGTTTTTATCTGCGGTATTGCCAGTTCCTTTATGACACCCGGTACATCCGACCTGGTAATGCCCGGATGCCTTGAATTCCAGGTAACCGTCACCACCCATAAAGACCCTGTCGTAGGGTTCATAATGTGGAGCACCTCCACCACAACCCCCCGGAGGAGCTGCCGTGTCAGGAGAGTATACCTGCTGAAGGTATGCATAATCGGTATGGCAACCTTCACAGGATGCAACAGTGAGAGATTCTGGTTCAGGTTCAGTCTCTTTTTTCTTGCATCCATCGAGAATACTTAGTACAATAAGGAGAGACAAAGCCAGGAGAAGTGAATTAGAGATGAGTTTCATTTGTATTTTTTTATTGTTGTTAATCGAATAACAAAGTTCCTGATTTCCCTCATTCAAACAGGTGCCCTGAGCTTGTCACTAAACGGGTTCCAACGTGTCTTTCATCATGTAAAAAACTGATTCATATCAGGCTTTTTCCTGATAAACCCTTATATTTGCAGTTCAAACCACAAACGTCAATGGATCCCAAAGAGCAATTCACCGGTTGTACAATTAGTCCGCACAAATGCAGGTGTTTTGAAAAACTGACAGATAAGGAGAAAGAGATTCTCGATAAGAGATCTGTTGTTGTGAGGTACAAAAAGGGGGAGGTCATCTGCAAACAGGGAAGTTTTGCCTCTCATGTGATGTATATGGAGAAGGGGCTGGCTAAAGTCTTTCTCGACGATGGGGTAAATTCTCTGGTATTGAAGATCATTCCTGAGGGAAACCTGCTGGGTCTTTCATCCGTAAGCGATGAAAACAATAAATTCCAGTATTCAGTATTGGCCTATGTCTATTCGGAGGTCAAACAGATTGATATCCACTACTTCAAACAATTATTGAGTCAGAATCCTGCATTCGCAAAGGAGGTCATCGATATCATGGGGGCAAACAGCGCCCAGATCAATGGCCGCTTCTTTTGTCTTACGCATAAACAATCCTACGGTCGGCTGGCCGATATACTTCTCTGCCTCTCTGACCGGATATTCAAAACAGAAGAGTTTATCCTGCCTCTCTCACGCAAAGACCTGGCCGAATTATCCGGTATGAGCTCGGAAACAGTCATCCGGATGCTGAAGAAATTTCATGACGACGGTCTTATCCTGCTTGATGGAAAGAACTTTAAGATTCTCGATTATGAACGTCTGAAACAGATCAGCGAGAAGGGATGAAAAAAGGGGCAGTTCAGTGAAGTGCCCCTTTTTTTTCCAGAGTATCCCCGATAAACTTTCGGGAAACTACGCTAAAACGTTACAATTGTATCTTAACAGAAATGGTGATGGATCCATCTCCTCCGGTAGTCATGGATTCAACCTTGATCATTCCTTTCATCCCCGAGGCCGTAATAAATGCAAGGTAGTTCCCTACAGCGAGATTTGTGATCCTTGAAAGGGTTACACCGGAAGCGGTTTGCTCAACGATTACGGCATCATCCTCAATGGCATCCCAGTTGACGGCGTCTGTAACCAATTTATACCGTGTGTTGTTCTTGATGGTCCATGTCTGGAGTCCGTTGGTGGAATTGGTGAAGATCAGGGCTGCGTGATCATCATCAGGAGCTGCAAGTGTGCTCAGGTCCGTTGCTCCGTAATAGTACATCAGGTCAACATTTCCCTGGTTTAGTTTTGCCTGGGCAAGGTTGTAAACCGACCCGTCGAAAGAGGCGAATGAACTGCCTGTTGTCGAACTCTGTGCACCAAGGATCTTCATGGAGAAGGTATTGATCGGACCAGCAACTACCATTGTAGTGAGAGTCAGACTCACCTCCGACGTTTGATTGTCCTTGTCGGTGACTTTGTAGTACCATACCTCATCTCCGGGTACGCTCTGAGATGTGGCGGTGACAACAATGTTCAGTGCATTAAGGTTCATGGTTGTATCCAAAACTACCGAGGGAACATTATTGAAAACACGTGTTACAGTAAATTTTACAAGTTTACTGCTTGAAGTTGTGTTGGCAAATGCGGTAATATTCACCATAAATTCCTGACTAACATAAACAATTGCATCTCCGGAAACATATCCTGATTGGGCAACGAAGTTAATCGTAGGTTTCAGATTTGATGGTGATGGAGATGGGTCATCGCTTTTCGCACAAGAGGAGAGGAAGATGACACCAAATAACATAATTGAAAAAAATGACAGTAACTTTTTCATACGATTTGGATTAAATTAAAATTAATGTGCAAAAATAGTACATTTCAGCTCTAATCAAACGGTCAAACGACAAAATCATTGTTAGTATTTCACCACCTTCACGTTGAAAGTTACCCCTGAATTGGTGGTGAGCCGGATAAGATAGATTCCGGCAGGCTGATTGCCCAGGTCAAATTTCTGATAATCAGACGGATGATCGATGATTCCTTTCCCCACTAAACTTCCGGCAGATGAGAGTATCTGGTATTGAAAACATTCAGCCATGGGCAGGGAGAGATTCACAATGCCGTCGGTTGGCACGGGGAATGCGGTAATTCCTTGTTCTATGGAAGGCGGATTCACCTCTACAGGCCATTCGTAACACCCCACCATGCTGAATTCAGCCGCCGAAGCCCACGGGTTCCCGTTTACTTCTGACAGGGCCACCAGGCGAAAATAACGTCCCACTGATGGTGTATCGAGGGTGATTATTTTAGGTGCTCCGCTGTTTTCAAACTGACCCATACTTGCCGGAGCACCCCAGTTGAGGGTGTCTTCACTGATGTAAAGACGGTATTCGCTGATCCGGCCGTTGGTGCCATCCTGACGGGGCAGGTAAGTAAATGTGTAGATCCTGTACCTGGCTCCCAGGTCCACCTGGATCTCGTGCGGATAGGGATCGTTTCCCGTGCTCCAGCGCGTGTGCCAGATGGTTTCCGGTTTGTCGTCGAAACTCATAATGGCGAGTCCGGGATAGTTGAGCTCCTCACTGTCAACGTAAATCAGCGACCACTCATCCTTGGGGAGCTCTGCAGGGTTGTTGCAGTCGTAAAGAGAGGGGCAGGTTGAGGCTGTCACCATGCCGGGAATGGATTTGGTATAGGTCTGGCCATTCTGTGTAACGGTAAGTGTCACATCATACGATCCCGGATTCCCCAGCACAACCTTCGGGTTCCTCCATGTGGCATCCTCTATCCACACCGGCGCCGGGAATATGCTCCACTGCCACGAGGCTCCCTGGTGTTTCAGGATGGAGTGGTCGTCAAAATACAGGGTGTCAAGCATGCAGTTGTAAAATGCCTTCTCAATCCATGGGTTGATGATGGGGATGAAAGCAGTATCCTGCATGGGAGATTCCCAAACGCTTCCGTTTCCCCCAACACGAAGCTTCGCATCTTTGAAAAAGGGGAGAGAAAGGTTTACATTCATCCCTGCGGGATAGCTGTCATTGAATAGCTCCCACCCGCTCATCCCGGTTGTCCGGTAATAGACCTTTGCACTCTTGCCGTTGATTGCATTGGTGAAGAGATAAACAAGATCTTCCCCGGCTGAAGTGGGCTGAACAATCAGGCATTTCATGTATTCGGAGAGGCCACCTGTCAGATCTTCCCACGTGTCACCGCCATCTGTGGAGTAAAATACCTTCCCTGTGTCGGCCGACCAGGTTCCGTTCTGAAGGCAGGCGTAGAGAGAGTTCTCGTCATATGGCGAGATGGCCAGAAAGAGTTTTCCTTTCCAGTTGGAACTCCCGTAAGGCGGTGCTGTGAGTGAGGGTTTTTGAACCCAGGATGCCCCTCCGTCAGTACTTTTAACCAACCCAGCTCCGATGATATCTGCATAGATTACCTCCGGGTTGCTGTAACTGATCTGGAGATAGCGCACCCTGGCAGGGAAATTGTAAAGCAGGTTCCACGTCACACCGGCATCGGTACTTTTCCAGAAACCGGTTCCTTCACCCAGAAAGAGGGTCCCGTAATAGTTTGTATGATGCACCAGGTTGCTGCGCCTTCCACCATATTCATCCATGTTGGGGTATTTGCTGAAGATAAAGCGTCCTTCGGGTTCCCCCTCCGCAGTTTCAGGAAGGATCCAGCCGTTACCCAGGTCGTTGAAGGCAACGTGACGGCTTTTTCCCTGAAGGACCCAACCGGTGGGAGATTCCGCACCTCCCATCCGTAGGGCTTTGGGCTGGTAAAGGTCTGAAATGGCAGTATTTCCGTTGTGGTACCTTCCTCCAACAACAATGTCTTCATTCCATGCCTGGTCGAATCCCCACATATCGGACCCAATGATGCCATTTACCCGAGCGAACCAGTTGGCCTGCTGGGTGAAGTTGTCTGTAGTATAATTCATCCCGCCGTCGGTCGATACCCAGGTCTCTCCATTGGGAAGCATCCGGATATCCTGGATATCGGGATGGATGGAGAAACTGCCTGAGTAGCCTCCAACAGCGGTGAAACTCGTTCCGCCGTTCTGGGATTTGAACAGCGTGGTTGTGCCAACCAGGATGAGATCTTCATCATTGGGAGAGATATCCAGGACGAGGTCGAAAAATCCCTGGCCGTTGTTCATCGGAAATGCACCGGTTTGGCCTGTAGCAATGAGTGTCCAGTTCCAGCTACTGCCTGATACGGTCCCTTTGACAAGGTAAGGTGTGTTGTTTGCACTCAGCAAAATGGCCAGCACCATGTTGGGGTTGTCGGCTGTCACTGCCAGAAGTCCCCCGCTGGATTCAACAATGTTGTTTGGAAAGCTGGACTGGGGCTGGAATGTCTGACCTCCGTCGGTGGAAACGATCACCGAGAAGTTGCTGCCTGTTTTTGTCAGGGCATACACCTGAGAGTTGTCGTTGGGGTTGATCTCTACATCCCAGGTTTGGGCCGGCCATTTCTGTGTCCATGCCGATCCACTGTTGGTGCTGACATAGAGTCCGTTGCTGGATGCGGCAAAAATCTTCTGGCTGTCAAAGGGATCAATTCTCAGCCGGTCGGCATAAAACAGGCTTCCCGTCGGAAGCAATGGCGTCCATGTAGTGCCTCCATTTGATGTTTTGTGCACCTGGTTTCCGGCCGCTACATAAACCACATCCTCATCCGTTGGGTGAATGGCAACCGCGGTTACGCCTCCTCCGAAGGAGTAGTTCTGACCCAGAAACTGCCAGTTCAATCCGTTGTCGGTGCTTTTGTTGACGAAACCCGTTTCCGTTCCCAGGAAGAGGATGTCATTGTCAGATGCGGCTACGTCGAATGAGTAGACATTGACCTGCCAGGGACAGGAGAGGGGAGGTGTTGACGAACCCGATTCATTCAACCAATAAGTCTCTTTCGGTCCCAGGAAAGTCCAGAAGGCATTGGAGGCTGGAGCTGAGATCTCCTGTTTTCCGTATGGCGCCTGATGGCCGGATGCCGTCTGAAGAGCATATTGGTTCCTGTACCAGGCAGCCATATCGGGGAGTTCGATGATGCCGTTATGACGGGCATAGGGTTCGCATGCCCTCTGCCAGATCTTGAAATAACGAATGATGGCGCTTTTTTCCCCGGGATGAGTATCCATATAGGCTTTGAAAGCCAGGCTGACTTCGTTGAAATTTACCGGATCCTGGTAGAGCAATTTCGCCCAGGAAGGCATGGCATCACTGTAGGAAGGTTTATAGCTCTTAATGATTCCCGGCAGTTCATCATACCGAGTAAATTGAGACTGAGAGGATGCAAAAAGCGCTGAAATAGAAAATAAAACAACGAAAAGGAATCTCCGGATGAATCGATTCATAGGGATCAGATTTTGCCACAAAAATACAAAACCCAACTGACAACTGCCTGCTGCCCTCACCTTGCAGAGGGAATCCGGAAATGGAGATAGGTCTTCCATTTATCCAGATAGGAAAGTTCTGAAGTTGATAAATCGCGCAGGGGAATTTTATAGATGCTGGCTTGAATAGGTTCTTTCTGTGAAGGATGGACATAAATGGGCCACGACATATACCATGTTGGATCGTGAATGAAGGATTTCCAATAGCTTTCGAACGAAGAGAACTGGATGATGGGGTAGGATTTGACCAGGTTGGAGTTTTTAGGAGTGGTTTTTTCGGTGCAGATAACTTCTACCAATGGCTCTTTTGCTGACCCAACCCGGTTAACCTGACAATCGAAGTATCCCTTTGACCAATGAAGAAGAAGCATTATTAAAAAGTTACATATCTACTACCAAACATATTTCTGAAAAAACCAGCCTAGATGTATGGGAACACAAATATAATAAATAATACCTATTTTTCAAAAATATATTATTGACATAACATTTTAACGATTTGATAGGGTGGTACGAGATACTAACAACGTCATGTCTCTAGAGCCACTCGCTGAGGCTCTTTCCGGAGTGGAGACAAGCCTGGATCACGATTTTTCCTGCAGTGATGGAGTCTTCGAGAGCATCGTGATGCTTGAAACGGATGCCTAAATGCGAAGCAACATTCGCAAGTCCATAGCCACGTTGTGAAAACTGTGTCCAGGTTTTTCGGGCTACCTTGGCTGAGTCGAGCCAGTGAACCTGAAAAGGCTTCAAGTGGTATTTGTCATAAGCCTTATGGAAAGCCACACGGTCGAATGGCATATGGTGAACTACGATATTGTGCTCGAAGGTTTTGCGCAGGAAGGGATAGATCTCATAAAATTTTGGCGCCCCGGCAACATGATGCAATTCGATACCATGAACACGTGTGTTGAAATGCGAGAAATGATCTTCAGGATCCACATAGCTTCTCCAGCTTTCAACAAGTTTTCCCCCGTCAAACAGTCCAATCCCTACCTGACAGATGCTTCCCGCATCAGAATTGGCAGTTTCGACATCAAGACTATAGAATCGGGTGTCGGACATCCTGTAAAAGTAAAAATAATATACTTTTGCAGAGAAGGAGTGTTTCCTTTCAGAAAAGAATGAACCATTCTACATGCAACTGTTTAACAAGGATTACCGGGCTTTAGGCTATTTGTGGTACTACATCAAGCCCTTCAGGAAAAAATTTCTTTTCCTGAATATTCTCTCTCCCATCTATTCCGCACTGGCCGGAGCCTATTTTCTCTATATAAAACGATTGCTCGATGATGGTTTCCTGGTGAACAACAGTCATGAGATCGGCATCACCCTGCTGATCCTTTTCGGAATTTTTGTCGCCCAAACATTGATTGATATCCTGCAAACCTACCTACAAAACCGGACCATCAACACCATTACGGTCGATATCAAAGACAGGCTCTTCGATGCGGTGATCTCCAACTACAGGGCGATCCGCACCAGGCAGCAGGCAGGAGAGATTTTATCGCGCTTTTACATTGATACCGGCAACTTCATCACACTGATAAACATCCTCTCCCTTGAGTTTGCCAAGCAGCTCTTTACCCTGATCGCTATCATGGGCGTGCTCTTCTACCTGAACTGGAAGTTTGCCCTGATCCTTTTCCTGGCATACCCTCTCTTTATTCTCCCCCTGATCAAGCTGGGCCATTGGCTGCGCAACCTGAGCCAGCACTATAT
>JACZJJ010000083.1 GCA_014860625.1 Bacteroidales bacterium
GGGTTTGGAACCCGCCCTTACTTTTATTTTGCATTAGTGTGTAAAACTTCTTATCTTTGGGTAGTGACAAGGCGAACAGATAAGGCGAATCGTTTCATCGATCACAGTCTCATCTTTCGTTCGTCTTCGCTTCGTCTTTCGTTCGTCTTTCCTTCGTCTTTCCTTCGTCTTTCCCTTCATCTTCCGTTCACTGCGCTTCGTCTTTCCCTAAGTCTTGGTTCGGTCAAGGTATAGTCTTCCTTTATACTTTCTCCGGAAGCTCTCCATTGGAATTCATATAGGCTGAGATGGCGGCATGGTAGATGGATTGCTTTTTCCTGACCTTGATCCCATACTCCCTGATCAGGGAAGGGTCCTCCTTCACCCGGCGGGCAAATGCAACGGCCTCCTTAAACAGGTTCCTCCGTTTTACCCGTTCCGGTGTGGCTTTCGGAGGAACAGAGGGAAGAGCAGCGATGATGGTCTCTCCGTTCCGCTGCCTAAAAGAAAACTGATCGCCGAATTTTCCGGAAAATCCCTTCACAAGGGCATTCTTACCTTTTGCTTTCATAGTATGTGTTTCCTATAAGACTAAAAAAACAGAGAAAAGGTTGTATGGCCGCCATCCGAATTATATTCACTTTGTGCATAAAATCAAAAAATATCTGGAATAAACAGGGATCAAGAATTTCTTTGTATTATTGACAAGCATTTTGGCAATAAAATAACATAACAGTTTTATTAATGTTATATCCATGATTATGAAGTATTTTTTAATCATTCTCTGCTCCTTTCTGATCTCCCTGACCTGTTTTAGCCAACTTACTCCCGACCCTGATCAGAAGATCTCCATCCCTCCCAACCGCCTTGCCGAACTTGACGCCTATGCAAAAATGACTCCAAGAAGCATGGAGTCAAACGTTCAAAGCCTGGCTGACTACTTGATGGTGAAAGCCGGAAGTGAGGCCGAGATGGCCCGGCTGGTGTTCAGCTGGATGGCTTACAACATAAAGTACGATGCACGGAGCTTCAACTCGGGGCAATACGGGGATATGTCGGCCACCGGGGTGCTAAAATCCCGGCTGGCCGTTTGCGCTGGATTTGCCAACCTCTTTCAGGCCATTTGCGGGGCCGGAGGGCTGGAATGTGTCACCATCTCAGGATATTCCAAAGGATATGGCTACCGCCCGAAACAGAAATTCACGAAGACAGACCATACCTGGAATGCCGTAAAGATCAACGGGGAGTGGTATCTGATGGATGCCACCTGGGGCCAGGGATACGGGGAGACACGAGGCGGAAGAATGGTGGCGCGGGAGAAATTCGACGACTATTGGTTTGCTCCGCCTGCGAGGGAATTTATTTTCACACACCTGCCCGAAGATCCACAGTGGCAATTTCAGGATGAGACCATTTCGAAAGAACAATTCGAGCAGTTGCCCTATATCGACCCGGTGATGTTCTATTACGGCTTCAATCCCGAGGTAATTTTTGCAAAAGTTTTGGACAACAAAAAGGCCACCTTCGTTGAGGTGTTCACCGTTGATAGCCCTGTGGAGATCCTTGCTGCTCCTGTGGATCAGAAACTTCGTAAAGGGACCCCGGTGTCATTAAATATCAAGGCTGAAGCCGCCCTTGAGGTTGTAGCGCTGAATGCCAACAAACGCACCATGTTCCAGCAACAGGGAAATCTCTTTACAGTAACATTCACCCCTGAGCCCGGTGATCTTTTTATCGGAATAAAATTCAACAGCAAAGAGAAAGACTACCAGATCATGTTAAAATATCTGGTTCAGCGGTAAAAGGAATACAACCGGCTGCCCCATCACCTCATCACCTCATCACCTGATCAACACCACCGTCCCCATCGTTGCCGGCACCCCTTTCCCGATATCGGAGCCTTCCCACACCCTGCCGTTCTTGAACACAGCCTGGATCTGCCACATGTAATTGCCCTCGGGCATCACGGCTCCTTCAAAGGTCCCATCCCATCCCTCAATGGGACGGCCATCTTTGTCAAGGGCGGTCGACTCCCACATCACATGCCCGCTGTTGCTAAACACGACTACATGGTATTGCTGCAGATTCACACCAATGGGCTTGAAGAGCCTGATGCCCATGGTGATACTCAGGGGAGCAAATGCATTCGGAACAAAAAGGTTCTCGAAGAGGAATTCGTAAGAGAGAATCGTGGTATCGTAACATCCGTCCGAATTCCAGGCAACAAGCCGGATCAGGTAGGTGCCGTCGTCTTCATACGTTACCCTCGGATTTTCTTCGGATGATGTCCGGCCATTGCCGAAATCCCACGAGTAAGCCAGGGCGCCGGTGGTCTCGTTGTTGAGTTCAATCTTGCCGGTCATCCCGTCAACGTTTTCGGTGACGGTGAACAGGGCAACGGGAGACTGCAATACGTCAATGATCTGACTGGTGGTGTCGTAACAATCCTCGTAATCGAATACTTTCAGGAACACTTCATACGAGCCTGCCTGGTTGTATCTGTGGGTAGGATCAGCTGCCGTGACGGTATCATCCGGGTAGGCAGGATCGCCAAAGTGCCACCTCCATTTCCAGATGGTGGTGTCGCCCACCAGAGTCGCATCGGTGAATGCGATATCATAACGGGTACATGCTTTTGTGTGAGTGAAAGCAGCATCGGGCAGTTGGTATATCCTCACCGGCATCCGGGAGGTATCCGTACAACCCAGATCGTTCACCAATGAAAGTGTTGTTGTAAATTCACCGTGAACCGTATAGACATGCACCGGGTTTTCAACCGAGGTGGTATCCTTAACTCCGGATGCCGGATTCCCGAAACTCCACAGCAGGTTCTGAATATGCACGCCGTTGCTGTCGGAGAGGTTGATGAAACGCGACGTATCTCCGTAACATACCGGTGTTACCTGGAAGTTGGCGATAGGCGATGCCTTCACGTGCACCAGTTGGGTCGTGGTGTCGTAAACCGTGAAACCACCGGAAGTTGACCGGATGACAAGTGTAAGGGCAAAGGTCCCGGTGTTGGTCCATGTATGTTCAAGCTCCGGAATGTATTGCGTGTAGGTGGTATCGCTTCCATCGCCGAAATCCCACAACCATTCGTCGATCATGCTTGCCGGACTGGAACTGTCGAAAAGAACCATCGGGGTCCGCTGGCAGTAAAGGGTGTCGGCCGGATAGATCACTGCGTTGATGCAGGAGACCTGCACTTGCCGGGTGATCGAATCGCGGCATCCGGTCATGCTAATGGCAGTTACCGTTACGTCAAAGATCCCGAAAGTCGGGTACCGGTGAGTGACATCCACCGGGAATGTGTTGTAAAACAGCGTATCGGTGCCGTCGCCGAATTCCCACTTCAGGGTGTCGATCGGACTACCCACTGCCTGGCACAGGTTGTGGAAGGTGACGATGGTGTCGCAGTAAGCTACCGGATCAAACGAGAAGTCAGCGATAGGCAACGGGTCTACATCAACCTGCTTGTACACGCTGTCGACACAATTGTTGCTGTTCCACGCCTTGAACTTCACGATGTAACTCCCAGCCGTGGCATAGGTATGCGTTGGAGAGTATTGCATCGATGTGTTGTTGGTGCCCGACGATGGCTCTCCGAAGGTCCAGGTAACATTGTGCAGCGTATCTCCGGATGCCAGATTAATGGGTTCAAACTGCGTGGGGTTCCCTAAACAGGCGTTAGTGGCCTGGAATGTAAACGCAAATCCGGGTACCACAAACACCGAATCAACGATCGTATCCTGGCATCCGTTGAGATCAGTTACCACAAGGGTTACTGCGTAATTGGTATCGGTCTGACTGAAAGTATAAACCGGATTAGGCAGTGTTGACGTGTATCCGGGTTCGAACGTCCAGAACCAGCTGGTGACCGGAACCCCGGTAGAGGTGGATAAATCGGAGAAGGAGACCTGTCCGTCAGGACAATACGTACTGTAGTAGGAATAGGCGGCAACCGGCGGAGTGAGTACTGTCACCGGCAGGGTAATGCTGTCGGAACATCCTCCCGTGTTTGACACCAGTAACATGACGTTATAGACTCCCACAGCCGCATAGGTGTGAGTGGGATTCTGCAGGGTGGAGGTGTCGCCGTCGCCAAACTCCCAGTACCAGCTGGTGATCAGTCCGGCCTGCGCGGTCGACTGGTCGGTGAACTGGGTGGCGCCACCCATGCACTCACCCGAATAGGTGAACATGGCCACCGGCACATCCAGTACTTCGACCGGGTGAGTTGTGTCATGGATACATCCGTCGGAAGAGGTGACGGTAAGGGTCACGGTATAGATGCCGGCATTTGTATAGGTATGCACCGGGTTCTGCAGGGTGGATCCGGCGGTTCCATCGCCGAAGTTCCAGTTCCATGCCATAATGCTCCCGGATGCCACTGCTGAAATATCGGTAAACTGTGTCGCTCCTCCCACACAGACAGTATCGGCCGTGAAATCTGCTACCGGATTATCCGTTACTGTAATTGATTTGAGGATGGTATCGTAACATTGTCCGGTATTCTTGACGATCAGGGTCACATCATAGGATCCGTTGGTATAGTAAACATGCACAGGATTCTGCAGGGTCGAAAGGTTGTTGATGCCCGATCCCGGATCCCCGAAATTCCAGTACCAGTTGACGATCGGTCCCCCACCGTTGGTTTGGGACAGGTCGGTAAACTGAATCGCTTCCGTTTCGCAATTGGCAGATGGATAATCGAAGTTTGCCACCGGCGCGGCATTCACCGTGACAGGGTGCATGGCACTGGCCGAACAGCTGTCATTGGTCTGCACTGTGAGGATCACGTTATAGGTTCCTCCTGCGGCGTAGATGTGCGTCACGTTAGGAGGATTCGGGTGCAGTACGGTGGTTGTATTTCCATCACCAAAGTCCCAGATCCACTTGACAATGTATCCCTGGGCAGTGGTCGACTGGTTGAAAAAGAAGACCGGATCGTTTGCACAGCTCTGGGTGCTGTATGTGAAAGCAGCAAACGGAAGGGCGTTGACCATTATGGTATGTGTAATGCTCTTGGAACAGGAGGTGGAGTTTGTTACCGTGAGCGTCACCTGGTATGTTCCCGAGTATGCATAGGTATGCTGTGGATTGGCTGTAAACTGGTGCGGTGAGCCGTCGCCAAAGTCCCAGTCCCAGGTAATGATCGAACCGGAGTTTGCCACCGATTGGTCGGTGAAACTCGTTGGGCTCCCGAGGCAAGCGGTATCGGCTGCGAAGGCTGCCGTGGGCTGCTCACTGATCACTACCTGTTTCAGGATGGTATCCACGCAGTTGTCGATGTTCGTCACGGTAAGCAACACGTTGTAAGTCCCTGCCGTGGTGAAAGTATGAACCGGATTCTGCTGGGTGGAGGTGTTGGCAGTTCCGGAGGTAGGATCGTCGAAGTTCCAGAGCCAGGTCAAAATCACGCTTCCCCCGTTGAGCTGGGAAATGTCGGTAAACGAAACAGGCTGGTTGCTGCAGGTGGCGGAGGAGTAAAAGAAATTGGCCACCGGTCCCGGAGTGCTGGAAATGGTATGCTCAATATATGAAGTGCAACTGTCGGCCCGCCATACAGTTAGCCTCACGGTATGCTGAAGGCCGATCCCGGCGAACGCGTGCTGGATGCTCGCATTTCCGGGATAATAGATGGTGGTGTCTGTCCCGTCGCCGAAATCCCATTTCCATTTCACAATCTGTCCAACCAAGGTGGTGGAGAGGTTGGTGAAGGAGACCGGTGAAGCGACGCAGACCGGGGCATTTGTCTGGAACTGCGCGGTTGGCAGGGGTTGAATGGTGACCTGAACGGTGGTATCGTGGTGGCAGAGATTTGAATTTGTCACTGTCAGGGTCACTGGGTAGGTACCCGGAAACAGGTAGAGGTGAATCGGGTTCTGCTGCATGGAGTGGGCTGAACCATCCCCGAAGTTCCAGTCATATTCAATGATGGTGCCGGCATTGGGGAGAGAGAGATCCGTAAAGGAGGTGATGGAGCCAAAACAGGTGTTCTCATAAGAGAAGATCGCTTGCGGCCCGATGTTAACAGGAACCTGATGGATCATGGTATCGGCACACCCGTGAGAGTTGATGGTGATAAGCCTCACGCTGAAAACGCCTGGCCCGGTAAATGCATGTACCGGATTTTGTTCTGTAGAGGTGTTGTTTGAACCCGAGGTGGGATCGCCGAAGTTATAATACCACTCCACGATGCCTCCTCCCCCGTTGCTCTGGGTAAGGTCGGTGAACTGGGTCACTTCGCTGTCGCAGGGTGCCGACCAGGTAAAGTTGGCAAAAGGCGCCGCGCCGATCCCGATCTGGCGGGTCAGGGAGTTGGTGCAGCCGACATGAGTCGTTACCGTCATCGTTACATCGTATAACCCAGGTCCCGGGAAAAGATGATCCATATCGGGATAATCAGGCCAGTAAACAGTCGTATCGGTACCGTCACCAAAATCCCAGATCCAGCGTGCAATGTAATCGGGGACAGTGGTATAGGAGAGATCGTTGAAATGCACCGGTTCGGTGTGGCATGTAGGTGTCGAATAAGTGAAAAAGGAAACCGGAGATGGGTGAATGTTCACCGGATGGGTAATGCTTCGTGAACATCCGTTTGAATCCACTACCGTTAGTAAAACCTGGTAATAGCCTGTTGCCCAGTAGGTATGAACAGGCTGATAAGGGAAGTTATACGTGGCTGTGGTACCGTCGCCGAAGTTCCAGTTCCAGGTAGTGATCTTCAGAATATCGGGCCCTGTAATCATGAATTGTACGGGTTCATTAACACAGGTGGTATCGGCATAAAAATCTACGATAGGTATTGGATAGACTGAAATAAGCACACTGTCGGTCATCCAGCTGTTGCACAAGGTTGTAGCGTTTGTTCCCCTCACTTTGTACCATCCCGGATTTGTGCTTACTCCAAGGGTAATGGCCGAACCTGTACCAGGGACGATACTCCCGCCTGGCAAGCCTCCAAAAAAGAGCTGGTAATAGACTCCGGTGTCTGAATCATCCAGTCCGATGGTTACTCCTGCGCTACCAACGCAATAGTTCCCCCCGTTTGTGACCGACATGCCATAGGCGGCTGGCGACGGGTTCACGGAGATGACGGCGGATCCGCTGTAAACTCCGGTACAGTTGGCATCGGAGAGGGAAGTCATCGTGTAGCTAGTGGTGACTGTTGGGCTGACGAAAAAGACATAGGGTGATGCCGGAATGGAATTCACGGTAACCGGTGTTGTTCCGTCGGTGTAGGTGACGCTCCAGGGGGCGGTTCCGGTCAGCTGGATGGTGACTGGAACCGTTTGTCCGCTGCAAATGGTTGTACTTCCGGAAATGCCGGCAGTTGGTTGTTCAAAAATGGAAAGAACCAGGCTGTCAGAATTGATCTGGAAAGCACAAAGCTGACTCCCGTAAGCAACAAGGGTCAAAACGACTGATCCGTTCTGGATGTCCAGTGGGCCTGGCAAATAGGTCGGATTCAGGATGTTCTGATTCGAGAAGGTCCCGTCTCCGCCGGTAATCCAGATCACGGAAGAGTAGTGCGATGCCGTACCGTCAAGCTGTTGGGACACACCAGCACAGATTATTAAGTCCTGGCCGGCATCAACCACCGGCATGTGTGTGAACGAAAGAACCATCTGGTCCTGGTTGGAAGCGGCTGTGCAGGTCAGTGCTCCCATAACCGACATGGCGAGTGTTACCGATCCGTTGATGGTATCGTTGGCTCCCGGGGTGTAAACCGGTTGAAGCAGAGTTGGATTGTCGAAGGTTCCGTCGCCAGAGGTGCTCCACAGAATGGTGGAATAGTTGAATGCCTGTGACTGGATCAGATAAGAACCGCTGGCACAGATGGTGGTATCCGGACCCGCATCCGCCTGAGGCAACGGATCTATATAGAGCTGCATCGTATCGGCCGAGCTTTCACCGGTACACTGAAGATTCCCGTCGGCTGTCAATGCCAGGGAAACGATTCCTGCCGCCCGGTCAAGGATCCCCGGAGTGTAGGTGGCATTCAGTACTCCCGGGTTGTTGAACATCCCGTCGCCCAGGGTTGTCCAGAGAACCGTCCCCGAATTGGTTGTTTGTCCGGCAAGCTGGTAAGAGGATCCGCTGCAGACGTTATCATCGGGACCTGCGTTGACAACAGGAAGAGGATAGTAAGTTAATGTCATCTGATCGGTGGCAACCTCGCTGGTGCATGCCGAAAACCCGGCTGCTGTAAGGGTCAGGACAGCACTTCCGGCAGCCTGGTCAAGGGTCCCCGGCGTATAGACCGGGTCCAGCACATGGATGTTGGAGAATATCCCGTTGCCTGAGGTGGACCAGGTGATTTCGTTGTAATTCGCGGCAAATCCGTTCAGGGTGTATACATCCGTGATGCAGATGGTGGCATCCGGGCCTGCATAGGCTTCAGGCAATCCGACGATGGTGAGGATCAGCTGGTCAGAAAGCACCTGTGACGCACAGGCCGATGTGCCATGCACCGAAACGGTGAGGGTCACGCTGCCTGCCAGGATATCAGTCAGTCCGGGAGAATATGTCGTGGTCAGCTGCGTTGGGGTGCCGAAACTTCCGGAACCGCTGGTTGTCCAGAGTATGGTTGAATAATTTGTTGCCAGGGCATGAAGAGTGGCAGATGTTCCTTCGCAGATGGTTGTATCCGCTCCGGCAGCAACGGTTGGGAGTGGTGTGATTGTGATGGTATCGAACATGAGGATGGCGCATCCGGTGGATAATGCGGAGGCTCTGACTGAATAGATTCCAGCCATCTGGAAACCGAAAGAGATGGTGCTGCCGGTCCCAGGTAAAGTTACCGGAGGAACCATCGGGAACCCTCCTTCAAGAAGTTCGTAGCTGACCCCTGTCTCTGAACCATCGAGTCCAATGGAGTAAGGTTCACAATGTATTCCGGCGGGTGTCATGTTGAATACTATGGGAGAAGGTGTAATCACAATGCTTCCGTTCATCATCCGCTGGCAGTTGGGGCTCACCGGATTGTAAGCAAGTACGGTATAGGTTCCTGGAGTGGAAAGTAAACCGAAAGTGACGACTGAGCCGGTTCCCATCACTGAATCAACGGGATTCCCAATCAGGTTGTTCAGAATCAGGTAATACTTGATCCCTGACTGTGACCCGCTCAGGGTCAGTTCAGTATCCACACAATGGCTTCCGGTGGGATTCAGCGAATAGAGAACAGGAAGGGGATAAAGTACTGCGCTCCCTGTCATTTTCCGTGAACAGGAGGGGATCGTAGTATAGTATGCGTAAATGGTATATGTCCCTGAAATGGTTTGTGCACCGAAATTAATTGGAAATCCGGTTCCCGCCACCGGAGTTCCAACCACGATCGTATCGTTTCGTCTCAGCTCGTACATCACGCCTATCTCGGAATCATCCAGGCCAACCACAGTGCCAGCGCAGACGGGTCCTGCCGGAACAACATTGAAAAGATCGGGATTCGGATAAATGGTAACCACTCCGTTCATCAGAGTATCACACAGGGAATAATCATTTTGTGCAATGATGGTATAATTTCCGGCCAGCGAATGGAAGCCGAAACTGATCGGGAAGGCAGTTCCTGGCAACGAATCAATAGGAGGAATCGCTCCGTCAAGATAGAGAAAGTAAGTCACCCCAACTTCTGACCCATTGAGTCCAACCTCCACCGGTGCACAGGTATCCACTGCCGGTGTCATTGTATAGGAAACCGGGAGGGCAAACAATATCCGGGTCCCGTTCATCCAGCGGGCACAATAGGGAGGTGCGGTGTTTGTGGCCAGTACGGTATAAATTCCGGGAACGGTTACAGGTCCGAATGAGATGGCTGCGCCGTTTCCTGCGACCGGAGATCCGACATTCACGCTTCCATCACGGATCAGCTGGTACATCACACCCATTTGAGAGCCATCTACACCGATTGTCTCACCTGCACAGAGAATTCCTGCAGGAGTAACATTGAAAAGCAGCGGGATCGCATGGATTGTAGGGGCCCCGTTCATCGCAACGGAACAGCCGGTAACAGTGTCAAAGGCTATCGATGTATAGGTGCCTGGTTCCGTCTGAGCACCGAAATAGAGAAATCCTGCCACACCGGTTCCCCATTCCATGGTCACCGAGTCCACTCCGCGGTAAAGGACGTAATATACTCCTGATTCACTGCCGTTAAGCCTCAGGTTCGTTCCGGCGCAGTTCATACCGGCCGGACCCAGCGTGAAGATTGTTGGCAGAGGGTTGACTATGACGACAGCCGATCCGTTCATGGTCAGGGTTGTCAGTGTAGAGGCATTTGTGGCCAGAACGGTATAGGTTCCGGCTGTGGTGAAAATTCCGAAGTCAAGAGGATTTCCTGTACCGGGAACCGGGGTGCCTGTATTGATGCCGTCGCGTTTTAACTGGTAATTCACTCCTGTTTCGGAGCCGGTAAGTCCTACGGGAACTCCCGGGGAGCCGATACAGATTTCGCCTCCTCCGGTAACGGTAAACAACATGGGAACCGGGTTAACGGTCACGTTAACACTTCCGGTCATTTCACTGGTACATCCGGTTATGTCGTTGGTGCCAAATACAAAATAGACCCCGGCTAATGTTTGATTTCCGAATGTTATAGGCCCACCTGTGCCCGGAACGCCGGGTGCAGGAGTAAGCGTATCAGTTCCGTGGACCAACCGGTAACTCACACTGATCTGCGATCCTGCCAGGCCAACCGGAACTCCAATTCCACCGGCAGGATAGGACCCTCCGCCAGTCACGGTATACGCCGTGGGCAGAGGTAAAATTACAATCGTAGCTGTACCGGTCATCCAATTCGTACAACCGGTCGTGAGATCTGTTGCTTCAACAGTATAGGGAAGCGCTACGGTTTGATTTCCAAACGTGATCGCACTGCCGGTTCCTGAAACTGCAGTTCCATATGGAGCTCCTCCACGAAACAGCTGGTAGAGGACTCCTATATCGGAGTTGTCCAATCCAACAGGAAGTCCTGAACCTCCCTGGCAATAAGATCCACCGCCGGTCATATTGTATGCTGCTGGCAGCGGATTTACATGAACGGTAACAGATCCGTTCACAGAATTAAATCCATCATCTACCACTACCGTGTAAATTGTTGTAACGGTCGGATTTACGCTGGGAGCAGCTATTGAAGAGGTAAATCCGGCTGGATTAGAGGTCCAGGAGTAGGTATAGCTTCCCGAACCTCCGGCTGCGATTGCCTGAAGAAAGACTGTTGTTCCGTCATTGCAGATCACTGTATCGCTGGCGGTAACTGTAACGCTCAACGGATCTCCGTCGAGATAAACCCAAACGTTGTCATTGTTTGAACAGCTCTCAGCATCGGTGACGGTCAGTGTGTATTGGGTATTGAAATAGAGTTGAGTTGTAGCAGGTGTCAACGTTGTTTGTCCCGAGGCGATATAGGCCAATGGGATCCAGGAGTAGCCCAGTGCCCCGGTTCCTCCTGTAGCTGTTCCCGACAGGGTTGTGCTGGTTCCGTATGGAATAACCTGGTCGGTCCCTGCATTTACCACAGGTAATGGATTGATGCTCACAACAGCATTTCCGGTCATGGTATTGCTGCAACTGGTCAATGTATTGGTAGCTCCTACTGTATAAGTCCCGGCTGTCGTCACATTTCCGAATGAAATGGCTCCGCCTGCACCGGGCACTGGCGATCCTACAGGATTGGCGCCGAGATACAGCTGGTAGTTGATGCTATTGGTTTGCGAGCTGGCCAGACCGATTGGGACTCCCACGCCGCCGGAACAGTATGAACCGCCACCGGTCACCGCAAAGGGCGACGGCAATGGGTTTACGGTAACGGTTGCACTTCCTGAAACAGTGGAATATCCATCATCTACGATCACGGTATAGGTAGTGGTCACGGCAGGGGTCACAGAAGGAGTGGCAGAAGTGGAGGTAAAGCCTGCCGGATTGGATGTCCAGGAATAAGTGTAGATAAGTGAACCCCCCGTGGCATTGGCGTAGAGGTTGGAGGTTTGTCCGAAACAGATGGTGGCAGGAGTGGCGGAAGGGTTGGCGCTGAGGCAAAGTCCCGACACGTTGATCTGAGCTACATCAGACTTGGAGCAGCCTTCGCTGTCGGTTACGGTCAGTGTGAAGCTGTTGCTGGAGGTGAGGTTGACGGTTGTAGGAGTGAGGGTAGCAGCCCCGCTGGCGATGAGTGCCAGTGGCGTCCATGAATAGGTCAGTGTTCCTGTTCCGCCGGATGCCGTTCCACTAAATGTGTGACTTGTACCGCAGGGGATGGTGGCATCTGCTCCTGCACTAACTGCCGGCAGTGGTCTTACCGTAACCCACAGGGTATCCACGTTGCCCAAACAACTGGTTGGTGCAGGTCCGGTTGGGCTGAGTATGTAAGGAACCTGAATCGGATTGACCGTGATATTGGTCAGCGTTTCGTTGATGGTGGAACCTGTGCCTGAAGCAGGGGGATTGAAGATCCCTGTCACGGCTGGTCGTGACCATTGAAAACCGGTTCCGGTTACGTCGCTGGTGATGGTATAACTGAACTGTGAACCGGAGCATACCGCTCCTGTGAGGATACTGGTTATATTTGGAATCGGATGAACGTAGATGATATAATCCTGAGGCGTAGCGGGGCAAGCGCCAATAGACCCGCTGGGAAGAATAGAGTATGTGACATATCCAATGGAGCTTGTCGGATTGATTAGTGTCTGGGCAGGAATTGTATCACCTCCCGATGCCGTATATCCTGTGATAGAAGCAGATGAAGGAGCGGCAGTCCAGATAAAACTGGTTCCGGAAACATTGGAAATAAGCACTACCTCGGTCGAAGTATATCCCGAACAAATGTTCTGGTACATCGGTGTGTTTGTCACTGTGGGCGACGGATTCACCAGCACCGAATAGGGGACCTCTATTCCGTTGCAGTTGGTGGGTGCCGGGCCTATAGGCGTGACATAGTAAGTTACATATTCGGGAGTCAGCAGGGTGCTGAAGATCGTCTGGGCAGGTAATCCTCCTGTTCCTGAAGCCTGAAAACCGCTGATGCCGGCAGGAGCTGTAGCGTACCATGAATAGGTGGTGCCCGGGACTCCTGACGTGAAGGTGACAGGGGTGGTTGTTCCGGCCGAACAGATGGTCTGTGACATCACTGCGTTGGTCACTGCAGGGAGCGGGTCGACGGTTACGACAAGGTTAAAAGGAGTTCCCACGCACAGGGTTGGTGCGGGACCTGTGGGGGTGATTACGTAAGTTACCTCTCCTGAAACCGTAGCGCCAGGATCAAGAAAAAGCTGGTCGGTAATGGTTCCTGAACCACTTGCCGTAAATCCTGTGACATTCACCCCGGGTGAGGTGACTGATGCAGTCCAGGTAAACGTGGTTCCAACCACATCTGCTGTTGGAATATAGTTTAAGCTCTGGCCTGTACAGATGGCAGTATCCGGCGAACTGGTTACATTGGGGATGGAGTCTACCGTAATCTCCACAGAATTTGAATACCCCTCACTGCACGGTGGTGAAAAGGTAGCCCGAAAGAACCATGTGGTTGTGAATAAAGGTCCGGGAGAATAAGTTAACCCTGTGGCCCCGGGGATATTAGTGAAAGGGCCTGAAGCGCTGACGATACTGGATCGCCACTGATAGGTGTAGGTTCCGTTTCCACCTGAAGGTAAAGCGGTGGAAGTAAGAGGTGCCGGAGTTTCACCATAACAGATCTCCTGCGGGGCGGCAATGCCCCCGCCATTGATCGGGAAATCCACCTGCACAAATACCGATGCACTGCTGGAGCATCCGTTACCACCGGTGTTGTCGACGCCAACAACCTGGTATGTTGTTGAACCGAATAGTTGAAGCGTCAACGGATTCTGGTTCCCATAGAATCCGGGGGGGCTGCCCGGCTGAAGCCAAACCCAGGAAACGTTTCCTGGTGTTGTCGAAACAGTCATGGTGATGGTTTCCCCACTGCAGATCTGGGGAGGAAATATACTTGGAGTTATCGTAATCGTTGGCAGGGGTTTCAATGAAACAACAACAGGGATTGAAGGAGTTGCACATCCCGAAACAATCACATTATAACTTCCGGCAACAGTTGGATAATATTCGAATGTTGTGGCTCCGGGTATTGCTGTAACCCCGTCATACCATTGAAATGTCACACCGGAAGAGGGTGAACAGGTGAGTAACACACTGTCTCCCGCACAAAATGAAACATTGTTGCCGGTGATGGTAGTTGATCCTGTCAGGGAAGTAATGGTCACAGTTGGCGGACATTGTCCGGCCGCCAACAGTGAAAACAGAAGGAGAGCCAGGGTAAAAAGTTGCTTTCTCATACCCGTTAGGATTAGTAACAAAAAGAATAGGGGGACTAAAGTTAGTGAAAAAACCCCTACTACCTTATACACAAATATTAATAAAAGGTTGCACTGAATAGGACCCTACAGAATTCTACTCCTCCTTTAACAATTCATTAATATACCCTCTCGTCTCATCCACATACCGGTCAAAATGCTCGCCGGTTCCGGGTCCTGAAAAACCCGTTTCGACTTTTCTGATCTTCCCTTTTTTATCAATGAAAATCGTGGTAGGATAAGCCATGATGCCTTCAAATGGATAGAGGACAGCCCTGATCGATTCGCGGCCGCGGGGACCCGCATAGAGGAGCGGATATCCCACGCCGGTTTGCTCTGCGAACCGTTTCATTTTAGGCACGGATGCCTCGAAGGTTTTATCTTCAAAACTCAAGGCTACGATCTCGAGTCCCTGATCCTTGTATTCAGTGTAGATATCGCGGTAAAAGACCGCTTCATCCAAACAGTTGGGGCACCAGGTACCAACTGCCTGAACAATCACCACCTTGTCCTTAAATCCGGCATCTGTCAACGAAACGGTATCGCCATTGATATCCGGAAAGGCAAACGTGAAGGGTTTGGCATCCGGTTTCAACCTGATGAGCCGATCACCGCGCGGAATCGTTGCCTCTTCATCCCGTACCGCACGCCAATTGGATTTCCAGCCCGGACTTCCCATGAATTTTCCGTTTTCGAGTGTGCCATCGGGAGAGATCTCTGCAGTGAGTACCAGGGTATGTGCCCCGTCGATAGCCGAGAGCATGAACCTGTTTCCCGAGACTTTCCCCTCCAGGAACCTGTAGTCGCCTGTAGGGTTCAGGATGGTTCCGGTCACCCGGCTTCCATTTTGTGTGAACTCACCAACCATGACGGAGGAATCGGGTGTTCCCGGGTTCTCAATGAAACTCCATCGGCCGGTAACATCATTGATCGGCTCCTCGTCAAACCAGGGGAAGCGTTCTTCCACCCCGGGGGTCGCATAAAAGGCATAGGATGTGCCAGCTGCAACGCCTTTCGGGTAGTAGCGGCCCACAAGGGAGTCGTGGCGGAATTCGCATGCGATTTCACTCGCAAACACCGGAAACTTCATAAAAACCGAATCTCCTACCCGGTCGATCTCGGTGATGAAGATCGTCTCATCGGCATTGAGCACATACATCACCTCTATCTCAATGTTCTTTTCATAGACCATATTGAAGGGCAGGTCCATGTCGGAAACGGTGCTGTCGATCCGGATCACCCCAAGCCACGGCCCCTGGGGAAGATTCTTCTGAAAGTCCATGCAGCCGGTCAGGAGAAGGGTTGCCAGGGACAGGGTAAGGAGAAGTTTTTTCATGAAGCTTTGTGTTTTGAGAGCGAAGTTAATGAAACTTTTTTAACCCCTAAATCCCCTGAAGGGGACTTATGGGTATCACGAAAACCGCTTCATCACGGGCCTCAGCAACGCCACCCATGCAAACGCCAGGATAAAAGAGACGATCGTTCCCCAAACAATCCCAATCAATGGATAGGTATAATATACCGCCAGGGTATAGATCAGGATGTTGGAGGTGGAGAGGATCATCACCTTGCCGGTAGCCTGAGCGAAAGCTTTCCCCTGGTTTACGGCCAGGATGACCATGGAGGAGAAGAGAACGGCCGGGAAGGTGGTGATGATCCCTGTCAGATAGGCAGGGACAAAATGCGAGATCAGAACAACCCCTCCCACGATCCCTCCGGCAAAGCCAGCCCTGATTGCCATTTGTCCAAGGGTATACTTTTTCCCCGAGCGTCCCATTGCCGGGATCTTCCAGCCATATTCCACAAAGAGAAATGCGATGATGGTGATGATGAAGTAGTTGACAATGTTGATCCAAAGCGAATCGAGATGAATACGGTCTGCCAATATGGCCAGCAAAATCCAGCTACCCAGAGAGCCCAGGATGCTGACAAGCAGGTTGTATCGAAGCAGCAGAATGAATACCACCAGAAATACCGAGTCAATCACCAATCCAACAGGAATCGCCGGAAGCATCCCTCCAACAAAACTGTTCCCGTGTGAGAGGGTGATAAAGATCAGGGTGATCATGATGTTGGAAGGCAGGTTGGCGATCAATCCCCCCGCCTTGCTGCCAAACCGTTCAGCCATCAACGTCAGCACCGCAATCCAGCTGCCGGCGATTAAGAAGGAGAGAAAAACCTGGAAGTAGAACATAATGTAGGAGTGTTGGAAGGTAGGGAGGTAGGAACGTGGTTTATGGTTAATTGAAACCTCAAAGATACAATAAACACCTTTTCTCCCCACTTCCCCACATCATCTGTCCAACCTGTCCAACCCGTCCAACCTGTCCAACCGGGATGGCCAGAAGCCATGCCAGAGGGATCTCAAACAGCCAGAAACAGAAGAGGTTGATCCAGGTGGGGGTTACGGTATCGCCGGCGCCGTTGAAGGCGTTGACCATCACCATCCCCAGTCCGTAGGCGATGAAACCAGCACTGATGATGCGCGAGACCATCGAGGAGGTGGCCATGCTCAAGCCGATGGCAATGGCGTAAACCAGGGTGATGACCGATTCGGTCAGCCCTACGGTTGCTATGGCATCGGGGCCCAGTTTGGAAACAAAAAAGATGTCGACAACAGCAAAAACAGACTCCAGCATCATTTCGAGGACCATGGGTACGGAGAGTAAAAAGATGGCCCTGCTGAGTTTCCCCGTGGTGAAGTCCTGTTCGCTTCCCGCGATCGCCTCCTTCAGGTCGCGGAGGAACGTTTTCATGGTTTTTCCTCCAGAAATTAAATGATTAAATAAATGATTTGGGATCTGAAAGGAATAGCCTACCGGGTGCGTGTTACAAGCACCGGAATGGTAAATCGCGTAATAGACAAATTGATTTCCATCGGACTATTCTCCGACTTTATTTCCTATCTTTGCAGCCCTTTTTTTGAGTGATAACCTTGTCGTTACGAGGAATAAGATGACGAAGAGAACGAAATACCCCGAATACAAAACCCTTGACCTGAAGCGGGTCGGTGAGGAGATGCTGGCCTATTGGGGCGAACGCAACGTTTTTGAACAGAGCCTGGAACTCTCCAAAGGGAAAACTCCTTACATCTTCTATGAAGGCCCACCTTCGGCAAACGGGATTCCCGGAATCCATCATGTGATGGCCCGGGCGATCAAAGATATTTTTTGCCGCTATAAGACCATGAAGGGCTTCTATGTTGACCGGAAAGCCGGCTGGGATACCCACGGGCTTCCGGTGGAGATCGGCGTTGAGAAGAAACTGGGTATTACCAAAGAGGATATCGGAAAGAGTATCTCGATCGAAGAGTACAACAAGCAGTGCCGTACCGAGGTGATGAAGTACAAAGACCAGTGGGACGACCTCACGGTGAAGATGGGATACTGGCTCGACCTCGACCATCCGTACATCACCTTTGAAAACAAGTACATCGAGACTGTCTGGTACCTCCTCAGCCAACTCTATAAAAAAGATCTCCTTTATAAAGGATTTACAATCCAACCGTATTCACCGGCGGCCGGTACCGGCCTGAGCACCCATGAGCTGAACCAGCCGGGAGCTTACAAAATGGTGAAAGACAATACGGTAGTTGCCCAGTTCAGGGTGGTCCGTGATGCCCGTTCGGAATTTCTTTACAAGGATCCCTTTGGCGATCTCTATATCCTGGCATGGACCACAACACCGTGGACACTCCCCTCCAACACAGGGCTTGCAATGGGCAGGAACATCACCTACGTGATGGTTCGCACCTACAATCCATACACCTTTCTGGAGCAAACAGTAATCCTGGCAAAAGATCTGATGCATCACTATTTCAGTGAGAAAGATGCCTCATTGGATCTGATGGACTACAAAGAGGGTCAGAAACACATTCCATGGCAGATCGTTGGTGAATTCAAAGGCAAGGATTTTGAAGGGGTGCGGTTTGAACAGCTCCTCCCCTCTGCCCAACCTGTTGACGGCGACCCGTTCCGCGTGGTGATGGGCGACTTTGTCACCACCGACGACGGTACCGGAATCGTGCACATCGCCCCCAGCTTTGGAGCCGACGACTTCAGGGTAGGGAAACAATATGGCCTGGGCTCGCTGACCATGGTTGACAAACAGGGACGCTTTGTTGAAGAGATGGGCGAATTTGCCGGCAGGTTCGTAAAGACAGAATACGACCCCAACTTCAACCCCGAAACCGACCTTTCGGTCGACGTTGAGATCATCATCAAGCTCAAGAAAGAGAACAAAGCCTTCAAGACAGAAAAATACGAGCACTCCTATCCCCACTGCTGGCGAACCGACAAACCAGTTCTTTACTATCCTCTCGATTCGTGGTTCATCCGTACAACAGCTTACCGCGAACGGATGATGTCGCTGAACAATACCATCAACTGGAAACCTGAATCCACCGGTAGCGGCCGTTTCGGCAACTGGCTGGAAAATGTGGTCGACTGGAACCTCTCCCGTTCCCGTTTCTGGGGAACACCTCTGCCCATCTGGCGAACAGAATCAGGCTCGCATGAGATCTGTATCGGTTCGGTGGAAGAGCTTCAGCACGAGATTGAAAAGGCCGTTAAGGCGGGAGTGATGAAAGAGAATCCCTTGTCGGAATTTGTTCCCGGCGAGATGTCGGAAGAGAATTACCACAGCTTCGACCTTCACCGACCCTTCGTAGATAACATCATCCTGGTGACTGAGAGCGGTGAACCCATGTACCGCGAAACGGATCTCATCGACGTGTGGTTTGATTCGGGTGCGATGCCTTATGCGCAGTATCATTATCCTTTTGAACCTTCAAAGCCGCTGGAGAGTTATTTCCCGGCCGATTTCATCGCCGAAGGGGTGGACCAGACACGTGGCTGGTTTTATACCCTGCACGCGATTGGCTCACTCCTGTTCGACTCCGTTTCCTTCAAGACCTGCGTTTCCAACGGGCTGGTGCTGGATAAGAGTGGCAACAAGATGTCGAAACGGCTTGGCAATGCGGTTGATCCCTTCAAGACCATTGCTACCTATGGCGCCGATGCCACCCGGTGGTATATGATCAACAATTCGCAGCCCTGGGACAACCTGAAATTTGATCTAGACGGCATCCAGGAGGTTCAGCGAAAATTTTTCGGCACACTTTACAACACGTATGCTTTTTTTGCCCTCTATGCCAACATCGACAAGTTCAACTACAGCGAAGCGGATATCCCCGCGGAGCAACGGCCGGAGATCGACCGCTGGATCCTGTCGGAGCTGAATACGCTGATCCTTTTTGTGGATGGCTGTTACAACGATTATGAACCGACCCGGGCAGGACGGGCGATCTCCGATTTTGTGGACGAACATCTCAGTAACTGGTATGTACGGTTGTCGCGCCGCCGTTTCTGGAAAGGGGAATATTCCACCGACAAGATCTCGGCTTATCAGACCCTCTATCGCTGCCTGGAAGTCATTTCCCAGCTTGCTTCCCCCATTGCGCCATTTTTCTGCGACAGGCTGTTCGTTGACCTCAACACGATAACCGGCCGCTACCCGGTTGATTCTGTCCATCTGACCACCTTCCCGGATGCCGATACGGCTTTGATCGACAAACCACTGGAAGAACGCATGGAGCTGGCTCAGAAAATCTCATCGATGGTGCTTTCGATCCGTAAGAAGATCAACATCCGGGTTCGGCAGCCGCTCAATAAGATTTTGCTGCCGATCCAGTCGCCCAAACTGCAGGAGCAGGTTAACCTGGTAAAAAACCTGGTCCTCTCCGAAGTGAATGTCAAGGAACTGGAGTATATTACAGACACCGCAGGCATCCTGGTGAAGCGGATCAAACCCGATTTCAAAAAGCTGGGGCCACGCTACGGAAAGCTGATGAAAGCGCTGGCCGAAAAGATCGCCTCGATCGGCCAGGAGGATATCTTCCGGCTGGAGACGGAAGGAGAACTTCGGTTTTCTCTGCAGGACGAGGAGGTGATCATCCAACGGGACGATGTTGAGATCATCTCGGAAGATATTCCTGGCTGGCAGGTTGCCAACCTGGGGAATCTGACCGTTGCCCTCGACGTGACCATCACGCCGGAACTCTGGCAAGAAGGCATCGCGCGAGAGCTGATCAACAGGATCCAGAATCTGCGTAAAGAGAAAGGATTCGAAGTAACGGACCATATCATCGTTAATCTTCAGAGTCATAAAGAGATTGCTGCTGCAATCGATAAAAATTTTTCCTATATTTGCACCGAAATTTTAGCCCGCGAGTTCACTGTTGTGGACTTGCTTGACAAGGATAACAAGGACTCCATCGATCTGACCGACACGATCTCCACCTGGATCTCGATCAGAAAAGTGGATTAAACTCAGAGAGCCATGAAAAAACCAGCAAACACAGTAGAAAAGTCAAGATATTCAGATGAAGAGCTGGAAGAATTTCGCCAGATAATCCTGAAGAAACTGGAGAAAGCACGAAAAGATCTGGAGCTTCTTACTGAATCATATACCACTGGAAACGACAACGATACCAACGACACATCCCCTACCTTCAAGGTACTGGAAGAGGGATATCAGGTTTTTTCCAAAGAGGAGAACAGCAAATTTGCTGCCCGTCAGGAGAAGTTTATCAAATCTCTTGAGAATGCCCTTGTCAGGATTGAAAACAAGACTTACGGGGTTTGCCGTGTGACGGGCAAGCTGATTCCGAAAGACCGCCTCCGGAGCGTACCTCATGCCACATTAAGCATTGAAGCGAAAATGATGCAGGGAGCTCCTGTACCAAATCCCCAACAGGCACCTCGTCCCTTTGAGCCACAGGATGAATAGACTTCGTCTTCCTATTGCCATTATAATACTGGTGCTGATCCTGGATCAGGTCTTTAAGATATGGGTGAAATCGCATATGTATCTTGGAGAAAGCATCCCTGTCTTTACCGACTGGTTCTACCTGCATTTTACCGAAAATGAGGGAATGGCATTTGGCATGAGCCTGGGAGGGCCAACAGGAAAACTCATCCTCAGTATCTTTCGCATCATCGCTGTCATCCTCATGGCAGTATGGCTCGTCAGGCTTTCAAAAAAACCCGGTTTCGACAGATGGCTGGCAGTTTGCCTGGCCCTGATCATTGCAGGAGCGCTCGGCAATATCCTCGACAGCGCATTTTACGGATTGATATTCAGCGACAGCCATTACCATCAGGTTGCTACCCTGTTTCCTCCGGGAGGTGGCTATACCGGATTCCTCCACGGCAAAGTTGTTGACATGCTCTATTTCCCACTCATCGAAAGCCACTATCCAAGCTGGGTTCCCTGGGTTGGCGGTGAGGATTTCATCTTTTTCCGTCCCGTTTTTAATCTGGCCGACTCCTCCATCACCGTAGGGGTTTCCCTGCTGATCATCTTTCAAAAACGATTTTTTACCATCCAGGAAAAAAAGGAAGAAGCATGAGATATCTGCCTCTGATGGTTTGCATCGCCCTGATGATCCCGTTACTCGCCTCATCCCAGGTCAATCCCGATAATATCCTTGATACGGTTGAGACCCAGGATGGACCCGTGATCCTCTATAAGAACTTCTCCTGGCAATATCTCGGCGATGAACCGGTGATGATGAATGTTGACGAAGATTCTACCGGACTCTTTTCCGAAGGATGGGTCAATGACCAGATAAGGAGTTTCGGACAAATGAAACCCGACAGCATCAAGGACACCGTTTTGATGTTAACGTTCGGCGATTACTCCTTTTATATGCCTGTGCCCAACGATCACCTGATCCGTGGATTTATGTATACCCACAAAGGGCTCGATATGCGGCTTAAGAGCGGAGATACGGTCAGAGCTGCTTTTAACGGAGTGGTTCGCTATGCCCGATACAACCGCGGAGGGTTTGGCAATCTGGTCATCCTGAGGCATTACAACGGACTCGAAACCTATTATGCGCACCTTACCAAAACAAAAGTAGAGGTCAACCAGGTGGTTAAAGCCGGAGATATGATCGGGCTGGGAGGATCTACCGGGCGAAGCCGCGGGCCTCATCTCCATTTTGAGATCAGGTACCGGGATCTGCCAATCGATCCTCGCCGGGTTATTGACCTCGACAGCGGGATGCTGATATCTAATGCCCTCCCCATCCGAAAAGAGATATTCTATCCCCACGACTGGGATGCCTCAGCTGTTTATTATAAAATCAAGAGTGGGGACACACTGGGTCGCCTGTCGGCAAAGTACCATACCTCGGTGAAGGAGATCTGCGCAATGAACAATATCAAATCCAATACAATCCTTAGAA
>JACZJJ010000084.1 GCA_014860625.1 Bacteroidales bacterium
CCTCTCCCCCCTGCCCCCCACTCCCCCTCTCCTTGAGGAGAGGGGGCCGGGGGGTGAGGTAATTTAAATGAAATGAAAACATTATACCTTGTACGGCATGCAAAGTCTTCCTGGGATCACCCAGGGTTGAGTGATTTCGAGCGCCCACTGATGGAGAAGGGAATCGAGCGCAGTCGCCGGATCATCGGTTTCCTCAGAGAACGGGAGATTTGTCCCAACCTGATCATCAGCAGTCCGGCTATCCGTGCTTTCGAAACGGCCAAACTATTTGCCTCCGGCCTGGGATACCCGATTCAGCAGATTTTACTTGATCAGAAGATCTATGACGGTTATTATGACAGGATTCTTGACATCATTTACGGCACGTTGAACAAGATTGATTCGCTGATGATCTTCGGTCACAATCCGACCATCACCAACCTTGCGAATCTTTTTTTGCATCCGGGTATTGACGACATGCCAACGTCGACGGTTGTTGCCATCGGATTCGAAACCACAAAATGGGAAGAGGTACCTCATGCCGAAACGCAGCAGATGTTTATTGTCTCTCCAAAAATGCTAAAATAGCCATATGACCCCCCGGATAAAACCACAGATGCTGAACAGAGAGATCGCCTGGCTCTATTTCAATGGCCGGGTTTTGCAGGAAGCAGCTGACAAGGAGAATCCCCTGATTGAGCGGTTGAAGTTTCTTGGGATATTCTCCAATAACCGGGATGAGTTTTTCCGAGTTCGTGTTGCCACCCTGAACCGATTGCTTGAGGTGGAAAGGGGACTTTATGACACGGCTATCAACCCTAAAAAGGTATTGAATGAGATTGGGGAGATTGTACTGTCACAGGAGAAAGAGTTCCAGAATATCTTCGAATCCATCGTAAAGGAATTTGCTGAGCATGACATCCATATCATCAATGAGCAGCAACTCTCACCAAAACAGGGAGAATTTGTAAGAAAGTATTTCCAGGAGCAGGTGCGTGTTTTCCTGTTTCCCTTGATGATCAGCAGCTTTAAAGATATCTCAACCCTGGTCGACAAATCAATCTACCTGGCGGTTCACCTGGAAAGCAGCGAACCGGATACGAGTCCTGATTATGCCCTGATCGAAGTTCCCACAAAATCCGTATCCCGTTTCCTTCTCCTTCCGAAAGAGGGGAAAAAGCAGTATGTCATGTTGCTTGACGATGTCATCAGGTTCTGTTTGTCGGAGATATTCTTCCATTTTGGTTACGACACCTACAACGCATATACTGTAAAAGTTACCCGGGATGCCGAGCTGGATATCGACATTGACATTTCGAAAAGCTTCCTTGAAGTGATGGCAGAGAGCCTCAAACAGAGGAAGCAAGGGACCCCTGTTCGTTTTGTCTATGACAATTCCATGCCAAAAGAACTGCTTACACTACTCAGGAAAAAGCTAAACATCCGGAAGGATGACCCGATCAGGGGCGGAGGCAGGTATCATAATTTCAAGGATTTCACCAGTTTCCCTGACCTGGGGCATCCTGAACTGGAGAATCGTCCGTTGCCGCCTCAACGGCATCCCGACATCAATCCAAACACCAGTATCATCTCCCTGGTGAAGCAGAAAGACATCATGCTTCACTTTCCATACCAGACATTCCGGCATGTCATCGACCTTCTGCGGGAAGCGTCGATCGACCCTCAGGTCAGGTCGATCAAAATGACGATCTACCGTGCTGCGAGGAATTCCAGTGTAATCAACGCGATGATCAATGCTGCCCGAAACGGGAAGTATGTGACCGTTTACATGGAGCTGCAAGCCCGGTTTGATGAAGAGGCGAATATCTATTGGGCAGAAAGGCTTCATGAAGAGGGAGTCAAGGTGATCCGTAGCATCCCCGGATTTAAGGTACACTCCAAACTCCTCCTGATCAGAAGAAAAGAGAATTCGAAGAATGTGTTTTACTCCATGATCAGTACCGGAAACTTCAACGAAGACACAGCCCGTATTTATGCCGATGACAGCCTGCTGACAGCAGATCCGAGAATTTGTCAGGATGTGGCAAATGCCTTTCACCAGATCGAGTCAGCGTATAAGCCCTACCGGTATAAATCGCTTATCCTTGCTCCTTTTAACATGCGAAACCATTTCGTCCGGCTGCTGAATCAGGAGATCAGAAATGCCAAAGCAGGAAAAGAGGCCTGGGCTATCATCAAGCTGAACAACCTGGTGGATGAGACAATCGTGAAAAAATTGTACAAAGCCAGCCAGGCAGGGGTTCAAATCAAGCTTATCATCCGGGGCATCTGCGTTCCCATTCCGGGAATCTCCGGAGTGAGCGAGAATATTGAAGGCATCAGCATTGTTGACAGGTTTTTAGAACATTCAAGAGTGATTGTATTCTGTAATGACAACGACCCGCTCTTTTACATCACCTCCGCAGATTGGATGATCCGCAATTTTGACAACCGGATTGAGGTTGCCTGTCCGATTTACGATGAATCGATCAAGAATGACCTGTGGGAGATGTTGCAGATCCAGCTGTCTGACAACACCAAAGCACGTACCCTGGGCGAGGAAAAACCCAATGCCTACAGAAGGTCAAAAGGGCCTAAAGTCAGATCGCAGGAAGCGATTTATGACTATCTGACAGGGGAGGTGTAACGAGGGACGAGGGACGAAGGACGAAGGACGAAGGACGTTAGAAAAAATCCCTAATCGCTAATCACTATTCGCTATTCGCTAATTCCTTTTCGCTGTTCGCTTTTGGCGGTTTCGCAGGCGAGGTCGATTTCATCGATGGTCAGGGACTTATCACAACAGAAGGATTCTCCTTTCTGATGTTCCGCACACACTTTGATTTTCCGGTAAGCGATCCGCTGGATATTCAACAGGTGACGAACAGAGATGTTATCCGTGGTAAAATTCTTGCCGCCTGATCCGCAAGCGAGTGTAAGAGAAGGATTCAACGAGTTGTAAAGGCCCCCTACAGCGCCCTGTGAAGAGGGCGTATTGACAACGATCCTCCCGGCATTCAGCGTATGTGCAAAATAGTGAATTTTGGCTGAATCGTTAGAGAAGATGCTAACCGTATGTCCCAGTCCGCCGTGTTCATTGATCCGTTTGCAAAGTATAATGGCATCATCGAATTCGTCGACCTCGTAGTAGGCCAGGATAGGAGCAAGAATTTCAAGTGAAAGAGGCCATTTCAAGCCAACCTGTGTTGGCTCCAGATGGGCCAGAAGAAGCCTGATTCCTGCAGGTATGGTTATTCCTGCCAACCGTGCAATCACTTCCGGGGGCTGACCGATTACTTCCGGACTCATCGATTTCTGGGCTGTGTTGATGGCAATTTTTCCGACCTTATCTATCTCATCTTTGGAGAGAAAATATCCCCCCTGTTTTACAAATTCTTCCCTGACCTTTTTGGCATTATACCGTGATACGACCACGGATTGTTCACTGGCGCAGATGGTTCCGTTATCAAAGAGCTTTGAGACCAGGATCTGGTCAACGGCAAATGGCACATCTGCTGTCTTCCCAATATAGACGGGAACATTTCCCGGCCCCACACCAATTGCCGGGTTTCCAGAACTATAGGCGGCTCTGACGAGACTGACCGATCCGGTAGCCAGAACGAGCGAGGTTCGGGGATGGCTCATAAAGGCAAGAACCTGGTCGCGCGAAGCCCTTGGGATCCATTGGATACAGTTTTCCGGAGCGCCAGCTTCCAGGGCCGCTTCGTAGCAGATCCTTGCCGCTTCGATGGTACATTTCCGGGCAGCTCCATGCGGATAAATCATGATGGGGTTCCGGGTCTTCATCGCAATTAAAATCTTGAACAATGCCGTGGAAGTCGGGTTGGTGATAGGAGTTACGGCAAATATTGGTCCCATGGGACGGGCGATCTCTGTGATCATCGAATCATCATCCTTACTGACCACCCCAACCGTTTTCTGTCCAATGATATCCTTGTATACAAAGCGAGTGGCGATGATGTTTTTCACCATCTTATCGTGTACAATCCCCAGTCCGGTCTCCTTGTGAGCCATCTCAGCCAACTTCCAGCGGTTGTTGAAACCCGCCTCATATACAGCTCGGGTGATCCTGTCAGTTTGCTCCTGATCCAGCTTGCCGAATGCGTGGGCAGCCAGCAGGGCCTTCTGAATGATGGCATCTACCGAAGAACTTTCAAGGGATTCTTTCATAGTCAATAATTACATTCACAAATATAGATGTTTTTAAAGAGATAGAGAGATAGTGAAATAGCGAGATAGTGAAATAGCGAAATAGCGAAATAGCGAAATAGCGAAATAGCGAAATAGCGAAATAGCGAAAAGCAAAAATATTTTGAATTTCAAATAACTGGGTGTAAATTTGTTACCTCTATGTGGAAGAAGATCCTGAATATTGTATTCAACAAATATTTCCTCACCTCGGTAGCTTTCCTTGTGTGGCTGTTCTTTTTTGACAGTAACAACATCATCCTCAGGGTTCGTCTGAAGAATCAATTAAACGAGCTGAAGCGGGAAAAGCAATTCTACCTCAACGAAATTCACAAAGACTCCATCCTTACTCAGAAACTTTTATCTGACACAGCTGAATTGGAGCGGTTCGCCCGGGAAAAATACCTCATGAAAAAGGAGAATGAAGATGTTTTCCTGGTGGTGGATACTACACCGGATCCACATCAATAGTCATTCTTACTCCTGAAAACTCCTTCTTTCTGTCAAATTCTTCAAGGGACTCCCTCAGCTTCTGTTTCATGGCCAGAATCCCTCCTCCCCGTTCCATCTTGATCATGATCTGTTTGATATAGAGGTTCATGATGCGGGCTACCATCGGGTACTCGGGACCCAGTATCCGTTTTCCGAAAGAGGTTCTGAGGTCCGCAGCCAGGATGGATGCCGCCTGGTTTAACACTTCCGGATTGCGATGCTTCAACCGCAAAATGATCAACCGGTAAAATGGGGGATAATTGAATTTTTTCCTGTCGTTGAGTTGTGAAAGATACATCGCCTGGTAATCGTTATTCACCACCTGTTGAATGACGGCATTTGACGGTTGCCAGGTTTGTATGATCACCTCGCCGCGTCGCTTTTTGCGTCCTGACCTTCCTCCTACCTGCGCCATCAGCTGGTAACTTCTCTCCCCGGACCGAAAATCAGGATAGCTCAGCATATTGTCCGCATTGAGGATGCAAACGGTGCTAACGTGGTCGAAATCGAGTCCCTTGGTCACCATCTGTGTCCCGATCAGGATATCGGTCCGACGCTCCTCAAAGTCGGTAAGAATTTTCTGAAGCTTGTTTTTCGACCGGGTTGTATCGAGGTCCATTCGGGCAACCCTGGCATCCGGAAGCAGGATCTGGAGATCTTCTTCCACACGCTCGGTGCCAAATCCTTTCATCCTGATCTTTACGCCATTGCATTCCGGGCATTTCTCAGGAACGCGCGACACGAATCCACAATAGTGGCATCGAAGCTGGTTGATCTTCTTATGATAGACCAGGGTCACATCACAGTTTTTACAGCTCGGCATCCAGTGACATGTTTCACACTCCAATCGCAGTGAAAACCCCCTGCGATTCTGAAAGAGGATGACCTGCTCCCGGTTTTTCAGGGCTTTTTCCATCTTCCCGAGAAGTACCGAGGAGAAGTGTGCCTTCATCTTACCCATCCGGTGCTCCTGCTTGATATCTACCACCTCAATCTGCGGCATCTCCATCTCCCGGTAGCGGGTCATCAGTTCCACGAGGCCAAATTTCCCCTGTCTGGCGTTAAAATAGCTCTCCACAGAAGGGGTTGCTGAGCCAAGCAGCACCCTGGCATTGTGCAGCTTACCCAGAATGATGGCTGCATCCCTGCCATGATATCTGGGTGCAGGATCATATTGTTTAAACGACGAGTCGTGTTCTTCATCCACTATCACGAGTCCAAGGTTTGAAAACGGGGTAAAAATGGCCGATCTTGCACCAAGGATGACATCGTACTGATGATCGACCGTCCGGTTCCAGATCTCAGCCTTTTCCTGCTCATTGAACCTGGAGTGATAAATCCCCACACGGTCGCCGAAGTACTTTCTCAGGCGGTTGATGATCTGAGCAGTCAGCGCAATTTCGGGAAGAAGGTACAGTGCCTGTTTGCCGGCGTCAAGGGTGCCCTGTATCAGGTTGATATAGATCTCTGTTTTACCGCTTGAAGTTACGCCATGCAGCAATGCTACCTCCTTTTGTTCCCACTCCGACTTGATGGTGTTGAGCGCCAGCTGTTGGTCTTCGGTTAGCTTTATAGTGGAGGATGAGATCGGCTGATCTCCTGAATGAATGCGGCTAACCTGCTTTTCGGTCACCACGAAAACCCCCTTTTTAATCAGGGCGTTGAGGGCACCATCTGCAGCGGTCAGCTTTTCCATCAAGAAAGAACGGGAGATTGAAGCAGGTTTTCCCGGTTCATATTTCGTGAGATGAATAAATGTCATCAAAATTTCCAGCTGCTTGGGTGCACGCTTCTCAAGCGCGTCAAACAACCTTCTAAGCTCTTCCTCGCCGGATGCCAGTTCGTCTGATAAACTGACAATCTTCTCCATTTTTGGACGATACCTCTCTGTCAGCTCCTCCTCCAGCAGGACGATCCCTTTGTCGATCATCGTTTTGATCACCGGGATGACCTTTTGCTGGTCAAGGATCTTCACTACGTCGGAAATCGAAATGGTCTCCCTGTGCCCCAGGGCTTCCAGCAACAACAACTCCTTTTCGTTCAATTCACCCAGGTCGCCTGAAAAAGATGGATTGAGAACCACCTTCGATTCACTTGCCAGCTTCATCACCGACGGCAATGCGGCATTCATCACCTCACCGGGATGACACATGTAATAGGATGAGATCCACTCCCAGAAATCGAACTGGACATTTGAAACGATTGGAGTCTCATCGAGGATAGAGAGGATATACTTGGGAATATGTTTGGAAGGGGGAGTTTGATGGATATTCCGAACGAGCGCAGTATAAATCTTCCGGGATCCGAACTGAACTACAACCCGTTTCCCAATGGTTACAGCATCATTTAAATCATAAGGAACCCTATAGGTGAAGGTGCCGCTGATTGGCAGGGGCAGGATGACATCGGCGAAGAGGGTAATACGTTCCAATTTTACGGTTTGTTATATTGTGTACAGGGGCGGGTTTGGAACCCGCCCTTACGGTGTCAGCATACAAGGGCGGGTTTGGAACCCGCCCTTACAGGTTCTCACAGGGGCGGGTTTGGAACCCGCCCTTACAGCGCCAGTACGCGCGACATCTCCAGCAGGTCGAGGATGATGCCTTTGCGGTTCTTGATGGCTTCCTCGAATGGCGTATAGGCAATCTGTTTGTTGACCAGTCCGATCATTACTCCCTGCTGACCCTCTTTCAGGGCTTTGACCGCTGCATATCCCAACATGCTTGCCAGCATACGGTCTCTCGCCGTTGGCGATCCTCCACGCTGGATATGACCGAGAATTGTAACACGAGTCTCCAGCCCGGGAAGGCGTTCTTTCACCTGAGCTGCTACCGATTCGGCATCTCCGGCATCATCGCCTTCTGCCACGATCACAATTCCGGAAGTTTTGTTCTTCCTGATATCATGTTTCACGAGTCGTGTCAGATTGTCGATATAGGTTTTCGTTTCCGGAATCAGGATAAATTCAGCTCCGGAGGCCACACCACTCCAGAGAGCAATATAGCCTGAGTCGCGGCCCATCACCTGGATAAAAAACAGGCGGTCGTGCGACGTGGCTGTATCGCGAATCTTGTCGGCAGCTTCGATCACGGTATTGATAGCGGTATCAAAGCCGATGGTATAATCGGTACCGTAAAGGTCATTGTCGATGGTTCCCGGAAGCCCGACAAAAGGGATATCAAACTCCTTTGTAAACTCTGCCGCACCGGTGAAGGTTCCGTTCCCCCCGATAGCTACCAGCGCGTTGATGTTGTGTTTCATCAGGTGTTCATAGGCCTGCACTCTTCCTTCGGGAGTCATAAACCGTTTGCTGCGGGCTGTTTTCAGAATGGTTCCGCCACGCTGAATGATGTTGGAGACCGAGTGACTGTAAAGGGGTTCGATCTGTCCGTCGATCATCCCTTCGTAACCGCGATAGATGCCAAACATATCAAATCCTTCCCAGATGCCGGTTCTTACAACCGCACGGATAGCTGCGTTCATACCGGGAGAGTCGCCCCCGGATGTGAATACACCGATGTTTTCGATTCGTTTCATAAAGTCAGAAATTTTATTGACCTCAAAGTTATTTAAAAAAGTGATGCCAGATGCCGGATGCCGGATACCGGATGCCGGATATCGGATGCCAGATGCCGGATGCTGTTGCTCGGTGATAAGAAGTCAGGGGGTCAGGAGGTCAGGAAATTTGGAAATTAGAGCTTTGGTATTCCTGATTCCTTATTCCCTCTTCCCTCTTCCCTCTTCCTTCGGACGGCGGTCTTCCTCCCTGGCTCCTGAATACAAATCAAATTTCACAAACCTGCATTCCAGCGGTCCGTTAAAGAGTGGAATTTTTCGGGAAGGCTTTAGTCCGAAAAACTTCAGTGCTTTCAGGTCGGAGGAGATGATCCATGCCTGCCAGCCAGTGTAGAGATGTTTTAAGGTGTCGCCCAGGCTGCGGTAGAATGCAATGCCATCGTCGAGTTGAATTCGTTCGTCATAGGGAGGGTTCATCACCATCAATCCGTTTTCGAATGGTGGCTTCGTGTTGTGAAAATTTGCCACCTGAATCTGGACATCAGGGCCCAGATGCGTTTTCCGGATATTAATTTTCGCCGCATGGATTGCTTGCCGGGCAGTATCTGAACCGTGGATTGGGACTGTCACCGAATGGATATGCGAATTGGCTTCACTCCTGATCCGATCCCAGAGGAGAGTGTCGAAATCGCGCCATTTCATGAAACCAAACTCCTGGCGGAAGAACCCTGCAGGAGTTGCAGAGGCCAGCATGGCAGCTTCCATTGGGATTGTTCCCGAGCCACACATCGGATCATACAACGGTGTTTGCTGGTCCCATCCCGAGAGGTTGATCAACCCGGCAGCAAGCACCTCGCTGATCGGGGCTTCAAATGTGCGTTGCCGATAGCCCCGCTTATGCAGTGAATGCCCAGAACTATCTATTGAGACCGTGCACAGTGTCTTTTGAAGATGGATGTTGATTCTCAGGTCGGGATGTTCCAGATCCACAGAGGGTCTGATTCCGTAAATCGTCCGAAACCGGTCGGCAATGGCATCCTTGGTTTTCTGGGCGACAAACAGGGTATTGGTAAAAGCCGATTGGTTGATCACGGCATCTATCGCAAAAGACTGGCGTTCGGTGATAAACTCCTCCCACGCAATCTCCTTCACCCGATCATATAAATCCTCCTGTTTTACGACTTCAAACGACGTGATAAATTTCAGGAAACGGATAGCTAGCCGCGCACAATAGTTTGCCTTGTAGAGGTCTTCATTTGATCCGGTAAATCGGACAGCCCTGTGTAAAATCTCGGCGTTGATCCCTAACTCCTTCAACTCCGACGCCAGAGCTTCCTCGAGGCCGGTAAGTGTTTTTGCGATGACGGGGAAGGAGGTGGGCATGAGGACAAAGTTTATGCAAAGGTAAGATTTATACCCATCCCAACCTTTTTAGTACCCACCCCCTCCATTCTAAAAGCATGGGGTGGGTAAAAAACTAAGCAGCGATAAGGCCGGGTTATGACATCAGGCCTTTTTTTATATCGTTACACTTACCTCCATTTTGGCTAAACTTACAAAGAAACAAATTCATTTTGGGCATGTTATATGGAATTAGTCTGTTTATATATTATATTCATCTTTCCTAACATCCTTGAACAAGAGGAATTATCCATTAAAAAAGAACACAATGATAAAGACCTTATATTTATTTGCAATCATTCTTACAATTATCATCCTTTCGGCTCCTTTGGCCAGCATGGCAATAAATCGTTATGTCGGCGGAGGCGGAACACCGAATTATTCTACCATCCAGTTGGCGATCTATTCATCAGGGACAGGAGATTCCATTTACGTGGCGCCCGGGACCTACTGGGAAAGTATTATCATCGACCGGTCGGTAACCCTTATCGGTGAGGGTGCAACAATTAATGGGGATTACTACAGGCCTGGCCCTCTTGTTCGCATAAATGCTCCCGATGTCACGATCGATGGGTTCGAAATCACACATGGCAGGCAGGGAATTGTTGTAAACAGTATTTATTCGATTCTGGGTAATCTGCAAATCCTGAACTGCACCATTCATGATCAAATTATTCATGGCATTCATCTTGCAACCAACGTCACACTCGCCTCTTTGTCCATTAAAAACACCACGGTGTTTGCTTACGGAAACACCGGATTGCTATTCACCGGACCGGAACTGACTAACGTTCTGATTGAGAATTCCTCCTTTGGCAATCCTTCATCCTCTGGTTCTGATGGTATTGAAATAAGAAACCAAACGACTTCCATCGGATCGTTCACCATGACAGGCTGCAGCCTTTCGGGAAACTATGGAAGTGGTTTTTCATCCTTGCAAGGCTTATCCACCTTTTCGACCCTGACCTTCAACGGAGTTTCGATTCAAAACAATACTGCCGGAGGGATCATGCTTCAAGGAGGGACCGTATCCGGGGACCTCAACATAACGAATTGCACCTTTGACGGGAACACCGGTTCCGACATTGAAGCCAGCACGCCCGACGATTTCTGCAACGGAGTGACGCTTACTGCTCGCTCCACCCCTTCCGAAGAGGGATACCTCTGGTCGTCGGGCGAAACCACCCAATCCATCTTCCTCAGCATCGCAGATTACTCAGCAGGAGAGTTTTATGTATATGTCACTGAGGTGAACGGGTGCACCGCCTCCATCCCGGCTTTTTACACCTACTCGCCGGAAGAGGTGGCCGGCTCTTATACCATTCTTGGTTTCAGCGATGTGAAACTTGGCGAATACAACGAAGTGCTGAACGGATCAGTGGGGCTTACCGACATGAACAAAAAGGCCGATTTCAAGAAATATTCCAGTGTTGCCGGTCCCGGGGCGTTTGTCAAATCCGCCGACATCAATGCCCATTGAACAGCCTCATCCCCACTCCAATCTACGCACCGGTAGCCACAGTTCTGCCAACCATGTATTACAACACGATATCCGGCATCTCGGGAAAAATCAAGGTAGAAAAGAACACCACTACCACGATCAGTGATGACTATGTTGATCTTGAGATCGGCGAAAACTGTACCATGACCATTGAGGGCAGCGTGTATGGCAAAATCGACATCGACAAGGGAAGTACGGTACTTTTCACTAGCTCCTCATTCGATCTGGAGACGCTGAAGGCAGAAGGGAAGAATTCTGGCACGTTAACCACCGTGCAATTTTCAGCGGATGCCCAGGTGAGAGTAAAAGAGAAGGTTGAGATCGGAAAATATACCTCTGTCAATACCGGAAACTACCATGTTATCTTCTACATCGGTGAAGAAAACGGGCATAAAGGAGAGCTGAAAGTGAAAGCCAAAGGGACCAGCTTTTATGCCAGCGCGTACGTTCCCCAGGGCGATATCACCGTGAATGAAAATCCACTGGTGAGCTTTCCTTGTGCTACCATGACCGGGCAATTCATCGCCGACAAGATCAAATCAGAAGGCAAGTATATCCTGTGGACATGGCACTCCTGCGGAGTGGAACCCACACCGCCGGCTCCTTCCAATCCGGTTGTGCTGACCGGTAAGGATCCGATTGCAGGGGATGACGCCCTGTTCAATATTTACCATGTCCCCAACAACGGACGGTTCATTGTTTCGATCAACAGCCTTGTGGAAGACCGCTACTCCATATTCGTCTACAATAGCATGGGTAAGACACTTTTCGAAAAGAGAGATGTTGTGGTAAACGGGTTGACGGAAGAGATTGTTGACCTGCAGCCGATTCAATCAGGGATCTATTTTGTGATCTTCTGAAATGCCGATCACCAGGTAGTGAGGAAGATACTTATAAATAAATAGCGAGGTAGCGAAAAGCGAGAATCGAAATTGGGAAAAGGGAAAGGGCCGGTGGGGCTCATTCCCGCGGGAAGAGGTAGGTGTAGCCTATGGATATGGCGAAAGTTTGAGAGTTTACGCCAGCATCGATCCCGTTGGTTTGATGAGGGTTGATAGAGGCATATGAATCAATTGAAAATTTGGGGCTGAATGAATAAGTGAGACCCAGGGTAACGATCTGTTTCTTCCTGTGAACCGAAAGCCCGAGAGAACAATGGTAGATGTCCCAGCTTCCGCTCCTGTTGGCGAACATAAATTCGAAATCTGATTCTTTATAGTTTGAAAAATCGGTACGAAACCCCGCAAGCAGTGAGAGACTTGGGAAAAGTTTCTGTTCCATCCCAACAGCCACATTAAACACTGGCCTTACCGTGCGTTCAACCAGCAACAGGCTGTTTGCAAATTCCCGGATAATGGGGATATCCTCATATTCGGGAGGATAGATCAGGGGATCTCCTTCCGGTGCAATCATGTCGTATTGCCTGATTCCAGAAAAAAACTCTGCAGATAGTGAGACACTGGTTTTGGATCCGGTATACTCTGCACCGGCCCCAATGGATACCGGTCGTTTATACCGAATCTTTGACTTGGGAACCCGGTCCTGGGTAATAAAGGTAAAGGTCGAATCAGTCGGATCGTCTGAGATAGCATACGAAGAAAATTCATGGTGCAAATTGGCCCTGTCTGCTATCCCGAAGGAAGGAGTTGTAACAGTGAATCCCAGCTTCCATGCACCGGTCTGATAAGCTAACCCGATCTTAAAGAGCCCTGAAATGGTCCAGTACTTGATAAACTGCTCATCGTTGAACGATATAATCAAGCTGGCCGAATCTGCCAGAAGAACTGTCCGGCGGGATTCTGTTTGCTGGTATGTTTGTGCCCGGTAGTTTCCGAAAAATGTTATACCAACACCCAGTTTCTCATTGACCTTATAGGATGCAGCCATTCCAAACCACTGCTCATTCATTTGGTTTGTATAATCAAACTCGCCGATATATGTTTCCACATCAGGATTATTACTCGTAAAATCGCGGTCGGTAAATCGGGTTTTGATGAAGATATTATCATAATGCCGCGTCATGAGGCAATAGCTCAGACTGATTTCAGGCCTTTTCCGCAACGTCATCATGCCGGATATAATCTGCGGAAAAATACTAAGCCTTGCCGAATTCAGGTTCACACCCTGACCTGCTCCGTCTTTGATCAGAAGTTTATTCAGCTGATAGAGATTGGCGTTGACCGACAAGCTGGGGTATTCGAAGAATGCAAAAGCTCCTGGGTTGTAAAAAATCGCAGAATTATCCCTCACTCCACCGATCACAGATCCTCCCAGCAGGGTTGACTTCGCTCCAAACTGTTGTGACCAGTAGTGGTTGTCCTGAGAAAGGATTTTTTGTGAAGTGAAGAGCAGTAATAACAGAAAGAAAATAATATAGTATGAGCTCCTGATTTGAAGAGGTTTCATGAACATTCTTGCATATAATTTATTGATATATCGGTGAATTATCCACTAAAATAATTCATAATATTCTACCCAGGAAAAATATATCGCTATTTAGAATCATTTCATGATAGGAGAGTCTTACCATAGGAGGTGTAATATAGAACTAAAATATCGTCTCATACTACTGACTCTTTTCACTGAAAAGTGACAAAATCTGATCCTCTTTTGTAAATTTGAAAAAATCTTTTCTATGCGATTCCGGTCTTATCTCATCTTCCTATTCCTGTTTGTCTCCATTACCAAAATTTTCCCACAAGCAACCTTTACAGTCTCAGGCCGGGTTCTTGACTCCAAGACAAAAGAGGCCCTTGCTTTCGTAAACATCGTAATCAACCAGAGCAATTATGGGGGTACCACGGACATTGACGGAAAGTTCAGGTTTCGTTACCAGGAGCCTGTCGGGTCCCTGAAGCTCTCGTATGTGGGTTACGAGTCCATGATCTATTCCGTTGGCACCAAAACGCAGGATCTGGTCATCTATCTCAACCGGAAAGAGATTGAACTCCAGGAAGTAGAGATTCTTCCCGGCATCAACCCCGCCCACAGGATCATCTCCAATGCCGTGAATAACAGGGACATGAATGATCCGGAGAAACAAAGTTCATTCTCCTACACCATGTATGAGAAGACAATCTTTACGATTGATGCCGACACGATCTTTGGTGACAGCGGGAGTGATACAACAGCAGGAGCGGGATCGGTCGGGCTCAGTTTGGATTTCGAGGCAGGGATGGACTCCATCCGGCAGGACAGTGCGATGATGGATTCTGCCACCCACCTGATCGAGACACTCATCAGCAAGCAGTACCTGTTTCTGATGGAGAATGTGACCAAACGCAAATTTCTTTTTCCTGACAGAAGTTACAATGACGTGGTTGCCACAAAAATGTCGGGATTCAAAGATCCGATTTTCGTCTTTCTGGCTACACAAATCCAGTCATTCTCCTTTTACAAACCGTTCATCACCATCTTCCAGAGCAGTTATGTCAACCCGATCAGTGGAGGGAGTCTCGGCAAGTATTTCTTCAAAATAGAGGATACCACCTTCGTAGATCACGATACGGTGTTTATCATCTCATTTCGCCCGAAAAAGGGGACCAATTTTGACGGACTGAAAGGAACGATCTCTATAAGCTCCCACAAATGGGGCATCCAGAACGTGATTGCCGAACCCGCCAGTCAGGGAGGCCTCCAGATCAGGATTCAGCAGATGTATGAGCTTGTGGATGGAGAGAACTGGTTCCCTGTGCAGCTGAATACCTTCGTGGTTTTTAACAATCTCAAGATTGGCAAGTACAAGGCAATCGGAAGCGGCAGGAGCTATATCCGGGATATTGTCCTGAATCCTGAAATGGTGAGGAAGGAGTTTAACCACCTCGACATCGAGGTGGACAAAGATGCCGGTAAACGGAGTGAAGAGTATTGGGACCAGTACCGGACCGACACCCTGACATCCCGCGACAGGCGGACATACCAGGTACTTGATAGCATAGGTGAAGCAGAGAACTTTGACAAAATGGCCAAGACATTTCAAACTGTCATGTCGGGACAAATCCCGTGGGGACCGATCGATTTTGATATCAACCGCGTAATTGGATACAACTATTACGAAGGGTTGATTCTGGGAATGGGAATTCATACGAATGACAGATTGTCGAAATGGTTCAAGGTAGGCGGATTTTACCAGTATTCATTCGGGATCTCAACAAGTAAATATGGAGGAGACGTCAACTTCCTGCTGAACAGGCGCAATGATGTTTCGATCGATGCCGCTTATTCGTATGACCTCATCGAATCGGGAGGAGTTCGTTTTTTTGATGACAAGGCATCTCTCGGGCTGACCCTCACGGGAGATTGGCGAAATCTGTTGATTAAAAAACTGGACCGGACCCAGGCTACAAGCATTGGATTGACATTCCGCACCATTAAGTACCTGCTTTTCGGCGTAGGAATATCAAGGCAGTTCAAAAAAACGAACGAGCCAAACCTTGCTACCTATCAGGGGAATACCACTATTCTGGATGACGAATTCACCTTCACGGAGGTGACAGCCGGGTTTAAGTGGGCATATAAGGAGAAGTTCCTTCAGACGGTGGAACGAAAGATGTCGATGGGGACGAAATATCCCATTGTGTGGCTTCAGTATAGCCGCGGGATCAAAGGATTCATCGGGGGGGAGTTTGATTACAACAGGCTCGACCTTAAGATCCGCAAGACCTTCAAGATGAAATACCTGGGCGACTTCACCTTCCAGTTCAACGCCGGTTATGTTGACCAGCCGATTCCTGCCTGCAACCTCTATAACGGACACGGCAGTTACCGCCTCATAACCCTTTACGCCCCGAACTCCTTTGCTACAATGAGAATGAATGAGTTCCTCTCAAATGGATATGCCTCTCTTTACCTCTACCAGGATTTCAAGTACATGTTATTCAAAGGGAAAAAATGGTTTCATCCTGAATTTGCACTTTCCCAGAACATCGGGTTCGGTTTCCTTGAGCACAAAGAGCGGTACGCCTTCTTTCAAGAGGAGGTAAGGGAGATGAATCTGGGTTACTATGAGACCGGCTTGCTCATCAACAACCTGGTGAATTTAAAGATCTATACAATCGGGATTGGGGCATTTTACCGCTGGGGGCCATACTCTTTTGATGATGTAGGAGACAATTTTGCCTACAAGGTCAGTGTGATCTTTCCGTTTTGACAAAGAATTGTTTTCTACCTTTGCTCCAGACAGTCTCAATCAAAACCAACAATCATGAAAGATCTCTACGAAAAAAACAAACTGTTTTTCGTTATCCTGTTAGTGGTTGCAGTTGGATTCCTCTTCTGGTATTTTTCCAACATCGTTAGTTATATCCTGATTGCCGTTGTGGTTTCACTTCTGGGTGGCCCTTTGGTCAAACTCTTTAACAAAATCCATATCTGGAGATTCAGACTTCCCCATGTAGTGAGTGTAATCCTTACCATGCTGATTCTGTTTGCTGTTTTCGCCGGGGTTTTCAGCTTCTTTATTCCGTTGCTTGTAACGGAAGCAAAAATGATCTCAGAAATTAATATAGGTGAACTCTCAGGGCATTTTCATGATGATATCATGTGGCTGGAGGGCTGGCTGATTCAATTTGGGGTGATCAATGAAAAAGTCACACTGATGGCAGTAGTTCAGGAAATCGCACTGAAGTTCGTGAGTGTCAACATGTTCTCACTCTTGTTTACGGATCTTTTCAGTTTCACTGGAACCTTTTTATTTGAACTATTTTCTGTTCTCTTTATTTCATTTTTCTTTCTCAATGATCCTGAAATGGTTCGCCGGATTATCCTTACGATTCTGCCTGACAAATACGCTGATCAGACCATCCATGTGATGGATAAGAGCAAAAAATTACTTTCACGCTATTTCGTCGCTCTGTTCCTTGATGTGATTGCGATGATTATCACCTATTCGATAGGATTGAGTATCATCGGTATCAAAGGAGCTCTGGTAATTGCTTTTTTTGCAGGCATCATCAACATCATTCCATACCTGGGACCCATGATTGCAACGATTATGGGTGTCATTCTGGGAGTAACCAGTCTTGCCAGTACCGGAGATTTTAGCGGGATCTGGCATGTCACGCTACTCATTATGCTTGTATTCCTAATTGTAATAATCATTGATAATGTTGTTTACCAGCCTCTTATATATGGCAAAAGCGTCAAGGCTCATCCGATAGAGATCTTTCTCGTAATTATCGCCGCAGGAAGTATCGGCGGAGTTATTGGAATGATCATAGCAGTCCCCACATATACATTACTGCGCATTGTTGCCCAGGAGTTTTTAAGCCAATTCAAGATCGTCAGATCACTTACAAATAAACTCTGAGCGTTTTTCAAAGAATTTATTCTTATCTTTATCCTGAGAAACCGGAAAGGGGATAGGAGATACGGGATATACTTCCCTAATCCCTAATCCCTAATCCCTAATCCCTAATCCCTAATCCCTAATCCCTAAAATATGAAAGAGCTCTACCAAAAAAACAAGCTGTTTTTTCTCATTCTGTTCGTTGCCTTAGGAGGCTTCCTGTTGTGGACCTTTTCCAATATCGTTACCGTGATATTGATTTCCGGTATCGTATATATTATCGGGCAACCATTGGTTTCGAGACTTGACAGGATAAAAATCGGCCGTCGCAGTTTTCCTCATATTCTTAGTACCATCATCACATTGCTGCTAATAATCGTTGTATTCTTTTCCCTGTGTAGTTTCTTTATACCACTTATCATTCAGGAAGCAACATTGATCTCTGACATTGACATGGAAAAATTTACCGCATATTTTAGCACTCAGCTTGATAGTGTAGAGAACCTACTGATCACGTTCGGAGTGATGCCACACGAGATGTCGGTAGAAACTTTCATCGAAGACAAGTTATTTAAGATTATTAATTTCGGGTTCTTTTCCGATATCATAAAAGATATTTTTTCCTTCACCGGCAAGTTCTTCTTTGATACTTTTTCAGTGATATTTATCTCCTTCTTTTTCCTGTTTGATACAACGATGATCAGGCGCATAGTTTTGGCACTTGTTAACGATACGTATGATGATCAAACAATCAGGGTGCTGCAAAAGAGCAAACATCTGCTATCCAGGTATTACATCGGCCTGTTGTTCAATATCTGTGTTATGGTGACTCTTTACACGATCGGACTGTTAATTATCGGGGTTAAAGGAGCTCTGGTCATCGGACTTTTTGGAGGGATTGTACACATTATCCCTTACCTAGGTCCTGTAATGGCAACCCTGATGGGTATTATTCTTGGCGTAACCGGCGTTGTGAGCATAGGCGACTATGCGATGATGGGGCCAACTGCTTTACGTATTCTCCTTGTCTATCTTACCGTTATCCTGATCGATGTGATCGTATTGGAACCGATGATCTATGGAAAGAGTGTGAAAGCCCACCCCATCGAAATCTTTTTGATCATTATTGCAGCCGGAACTCTGGGGGGGATTCCTGCCATGATCATTGCGGTGCCAGCCTATACCTTTATCCGGATCATGCTGAAGGAGTTTCTGAGTCAGTTTAAGGCAGTCAGAAGCCTGACCGATCAGATGTAGATTATATCGTATTTTAATCGTATCTTTGTTCAAATCATTCGACTATGGCAAAAAATAATTCAGGTAAAATTTTATTTCTTGGCGTGGCAATCGGAGTAGCAATCGGACTGCTTCTGGCTCCCAAGAGTGGTTCAAAAACACGAAAGCAGTTAAAAAAAAGGTTTAAGAAGGTATCGGAGGATTTTCAGGAGGAATTTTCTGACGAAATTGACAAAATCAAAACGGCCCTTCACCTCAATGAAGATGAAGATCCTGTGAAACCAGCAAGAAAAAAGAGCCCAAAACAAAAATCATAATGAAACAAGCACAGAAAATTTCAGAAGATTTTTCATCACTCTCCGGGAATGTCAAGGGATATATCGGATTGAAGCTTGATTTATATAAACTAATGGCAGTAGAAGTCATTGCACAACTACTCTCATCCATCATGATCACTTTTGTGGTGTTGCTCCTCTCTGTGTTCTTACTGTTCTTTCTGGCTCTTGCCTTCGTATACTGGTTTGGGGAAGAGGTCGGACACATGTATGTTGGGGCCCTGATTGTAGTCGCCTTCTATGCGGTAGCCTTTGTGTTCGTTTACATCTTCCGCGAAAAACTTTTTGTGAATCCGTTAATTACCAAATTAACAACCTTAACCCATGAGGAGGATGCCGATGAATCGCTTTAAACATCACATAAGCAAGCAGGGACCACTAACAAGTCTGAAGGAGCTCAGGGCAGAGAAATTCAGATTACAGCGTGAGATCATGCAGACTGAGGGAGAGATCAAAGAGAATTACCGCCATCTCGTTGAAGCATTGACTTTTAAAAATATCATCGGTACGATTGTCGAGGAGATCGCTGCAACAAACCTGCTTGTTTCCCAGGCTTACTCCATGGTTCGCCCCTTATTTAATCGAAAAAAAAAGAAAAAGAGGGTTGAAAAGCCTTTGGAGGAGCTGGAACCGAAAGTTGATCGTAGAAAAACCCTCAAGAAAAATCGTACGGCGAACGATATATTGATCCTAAGAGGTGACGATATCAGGAATGAGGAGTGAGGAATGGGGAATGAGGAATGAGGAATGAGAAAGATCGTAAACCTGGGTCTGCTGTTCCTGAGTTATCTTGTTTCTATCCTTCTGAAAAAACCGATCATCTGGGGATACCCTTCTTTCGTTTCCATTGAACCTACCAACCATTGCAACCTCCGGTGTCCCGAATGCCCAACCGGACAATCAGGTCTTACCAGAGATTCAGGAAGCCTGAAGCAACAGGATTTTACACGTTTCATTGATCAACTTATTCCACAACTGGCTTATTTAACCCTTTATTTCCAGGGTGAACCCTACTTGAATAAAGAGCTGTTCCGATTCATCTCTTATGCACGAAGCAGGAGTGTTTATACCTGGACTTCAACAAATGGTCATTTCCTCACGGAAAACAATATCAAGGAAACCATTCAATCGGGGCTCAACAAACTGATCATCTCGCTCGACGGAACCGATCAGAAAGCATACGAGCAATACCGGATTGGAGGTTCTTATGATACAGTCGTCAACGGCATCAGGAATTTTGTGCGGATCAGGAAAGAGATGGACTCCCGGAAGCCGTTATTGGAGATTCAGTTTCTTGTTCTGAAGTCCAACCAGCATCAGATAAAGGAAATCAGGAAATTAGGAAATTCGTTGGGTGCTGACAGAACATTGTTGAAAACAGCTCAGTTCTATGACTTTGAGCAGGGTAATCCTCTGATGCCGGAGGAGGGCAAGTGGTCGAGGTATAAACCGAGAAAAGAAGGACGAAGGAAGAAGGACGAGGGAAGAGGGACGAGGGACGAGGGACGAAGGATGAGGGACGAGGGACGAAGGATGAGGGACGAAGGGAGAGGGAAGAGGGAAGAGGAAATGAAGAAACACCAGTCACGGGTCACTAGCCACCAGTCACAAGTCACGGATCACGGATCCCGGATCCCGGATGCCCGATTCAGAATAAAAAATCCACTTCCCAACCGTTGTTTCCGGATGTGGAGCGGGTGTGTGATTACATGGAACGGGAAGGTTGTTCCCTGCTGTTTCGACAAGGATGCTGAGCATTGTTTGGGAGATCTCTCGACCCAGTCGTTTAAGGAGATCTGGAAGGGAGATAAATATCAAAGGTTCCGACAGGCGATCCTGAATAACCGTAAATCTATCGATATTTGCAGGAATTGCAGCCAGAGGTGGTGAAAGAGGGTATGAGGGTGTGAGGGTGTGAGGGTGAAGAAATGTGAGACGTGAGACGTGAGACGTAAGACGTGAGAAATTGGAAGAAATGGTTGAAAATCGTACATCCAAAATCAAAAATTCATTCGTAAATCGTAATTCGAATTATTCGTAAATGGTACTAGAATGTTGTGTAAATTCGGCGGTATCCGCCATCATGGCCCAGTTGGGAGGGGCCGACCGGGTCGAGTTGTGTGAGAACATGGCCGACGGTGGATGTACACCCAGTGCGGGGACTATCATCCTTGCTCGTAAACATCTGACCATTCCCATTTTTGTCATGATCCGTCCGAGGGGAGCAGATTTCCTCTATTCGGATGAAGAGGTTGAAATCATGAGGCATGATATCCGGGTAGCAAAAGAACTTGGAGCTGATGGGGTGGTATTCGGAATCCTGATGCCGGATGGCAGGATGGACTCTATGCGGATGAAAGAACTGGTTAAACTTGCCCGGCCGATGGGGGTAACCTGTCACCGGGCCTTCGATATGACCAGGGATCCGATGGAAGCGATTGATGATCTCATAGAGATTGGCGTGGACCGGGTTCTTACTTCCGGGCAAACCGACAGTGCCTTGGAGGGCGCATCACTGATCAACCGGCTGATTCGGCATGCCGGAAACAAGATTACCATCATGCCCGGTCATGGCGTCAAGGAAAATAACCTGATGCAGGTGGTCAAGGAGACAGGCGCCACTGAATTTCACATGTATCTGACGAAAGAGATCACCGGTGGAATGAACTTTATCCGTGAAGGGGTAAAAATGGGAAAACCCGATTTATCGGAATACACGTATGTTGAGGTTGATTCCGACCGGGTAAGAGAAGCTCATGAACTTTTAAACAATTATAAAACAATGTGATATGGTTAATCTGCTGAAAATCTTTCATGAAAAGAACCAAACCCACCTGCTCTGGGCCAACATTGTTCTTCTTACAGTAGTTCTTCTGATGATGGTTGGTGTCGCATTTTTCCCGCCGTCACTACAGTCCATCCTGAATAAAATTCTGACAACAGCAATTCTCTTCTGCTCCATCTTTGCACTCGCCAGCAGGTCAGAAATCATCTTTTCTTCAGCGATTGTTCTGATACTGGTACAATGGATTGCCAAGATTATCGGGAACGAAGTGTTGGAGATTGTTGCTTCATTGCTTAATACTATTTTTTACACATATATTGTTGTAAGACTGGTCAGGCAATTTGTCAAAGCAAAAACAGTCTCCCCTCTCGTCATCCTGGGGACCATTAACGGCTATCTTTTAATGGGACTCGTGTTCTCTATTTTTACCATCGTTATCAGCTGGCTCTATCCAAATTCATATATCTCATCAATAAATGATATCTATCTAACCGACAAAGCCAATTTTCACACATACATCTATTACACGTTCATTACCATGGCCACCGTAGGATATGGCGACATTGTCCCGGTAAGCGCTGCTGCCCGCGCTGTGGCAGTATTCATCTCCGTTTCCGGCCAGTTTTATATTGCCATCCTGGTTGCTTTTCTTGTCGGAAAATTTGCCGGTATCCATGTGAACCGGATGGGTTAGGGCAGAGGGCGCAGGGCACAGGGCGCAGGGCGCAGAGCATTGTAATGATTGATCAGCGGTTTGGAGAAACAAAGATTCAGCAATAACATTAAATATTTTATTCTATGACATTCTTTCCTGTCCTAAAAAACCCCACCCTGATTTTTTCCCTTTCTCTCAATAGCAGCGTTGTTCCGCTGCTCACAATGACATTGTTCATGTGGCAAATAGTTTGCTATGGCCAGGGATCGGATGATTGGGAGAATCCCACTCTGACCGGGATCAACAACGAGCCTCCGCATGCCTCATTCCTCACTTATCCCGACGAAGCTTCTGCCCTGAAGAATGATTGGAGTGCCACGCCATATTCTATCCTCCTCAACGGAACCTGGAAGATCCGAATGGTGGACAACCCGGATGCCAGGATTCCTGATTTCTACAAGGAAGGGTATGATGTCAGTGGGTGGGACGCGATTCAGATCCCTGCCACGTTTGAGGTTCATGGGTACAGCTACCCGATTTATGTCAATCAACCCTATGAATTTGAACACCTGATGGAGCCGGTCCCTCCTCACGTCCCGGCCGATTCAAATCCTGTTTTCATGCTTCGCAGGAACTTCGAGATTCCGCCTTCATGGAATGGAAGGCAGATCTTCCTTCGGTTTAATGCCGTGAAATCATTCTTCTATGTTTATGTGAACGGTGAAATGATTGGGATGGGCAAAGATGGAAAGACTCCTGTTGAATTCAACATCACCAACAACGTTCGAACCGGAAATAATACCCTGGCTGTCGAGGTTTTTCGCTGGAGCGACGGGACCTACCTTGAGTGCCAGGACATGTGGCGAATGAGTGGCATCAACAGGGATATCTTTATCTACTCCACTCCGAATGTCAGAATCCAGGATTTCTTTGTGACAGGAGAATTGACAGATGATTATACGGATGGGGAGTTTAAGATTGAAACAGATATACAGAATCTGACTGAGTTGGCAGTTGGCAGTTGGCAGTTGGCAGTTTCACTTTTTGATTCTAAAACTTCCCCGGAACCTATATTCTACAGGTCAACACAGGTAGAGATTCCGGCGAATGGGGAGAAGAGTTTCACTATCTCTGAGAAGATGCTTAATCCGAGGAAATGGAGTGCCGAACTGCCGAATCTGTATCACGTTGTTCTGACGCTGAGAGATCACACAGGTAAGGTTGTGATGTCGGCCGGATGCCGGATGGGATTCAGGACGTCGGAGGTAAAGAACGGGCAGTTTCTTGTGAACGGAATTCCGGTACTCCTGAAAGGCGTGAACAGGCATGAAACCGACCCGGTTACAGGGCATGTGATGACCAAAGAAAGGATGATGCAGGATATCCGGTTGATGAAGGAGGCCAACATCAATACGGTGCGAACATGCCACTATCCGGATGATCCTTACTGGTATGAATTGTGCGATGAATATGGCCTCTATGTGATAGATGAGGCGAACATCGAATCACACGGGATGGGGTACAACCCCGACCGGACATTGGGAAATAACCCAGCGTGGCTGGAAGCACACCTGAACCGGACAGAGCGCATGGTTGAAAGAGACAAAAACCATCCTTGTGTGGTGATCTGGTCGCTGGGCAACGAAGCCGGAAACGGTTCGAATTTCGTAGCAACCTACGAATGGATAAAACAGCGCGATCCCTCTCGTCCGGTTTGGTATGAGCGGGCCCAGCAGTCGTACAATACAGATATTTACTGTCCGATGTACGCAGGTATTGACTACCTGAAATGGTATGGATACACCAAACAGCTCCGTCCACTCATCATGTGCGAATATGCTCATGCCATGGGCAACAGCACTGGGAACCTGCAGGATTACTGGGATGTGATTGAAGCCTACCCACAATTGCAGGGAGGATGTATCTGGGATTGGGTGGACCAGTCGCTGGTCAGGCTATCCCCAACAGGAAGCCATTACACTTATGGAGGTGACTATGGACCGGCAAATGTGCCCTCGGATCAGAACTTCCTCAACAACGGCATCGTCTTCCCCGACAGAACGGTGCATCCTGGTTACTGGGAGGTTAAGAAGGTATACCAGTATGTGAAATTCAAGATGGATGACCCCTCGATGCCTGCGGTGAAAATGACCAACGATTATGCTTTCTATGATCTGGAAAACACCGAAGTGACATGGGAGATTCTGGGAAACGGCAAGAGGGTTATGAGTGGGTCGTTCAAGCCATTTACCTTAGTTCCTGCAGGGGATTCGGTCCTGGCAATCCCTGCTGACTCTCTGATCAAACAACCGGATGTGGATTACCACCTTAACCTCTTCCTTAAGACGACCAAGCCCAGAGGACTCCTCCCGGCAGAGTTCATCCTCGCATCGGAGCAGTTTCAGCTGGCATCCTTCTCCGGAAGTCTCAATGAATTTCCAGCCGGACTAAAGCCGTTGGAGCTGAATGAGACGGCTTCGGGCATCAACGTATCAGGAAAAGACTTTACCATCGTTTTTGACCTGATGACGGGAGTGATGAAATCATTTGTCTACCGTGATACGCCATTGATTAAACAAGGTCCCTATCCGAATTTCCGAAGAGCCCCAACCGACAACGATATCGGTAACCGGCTTTACAAGCAAAGCATCGAGTGGTTTGAGGCAAGTATTGAAAGGCATCTTGAGGAGATAAGCACAAGTACGATCGGTCCCGATCAGGTTGAGGTATCGGTTGTTTATCGACTTCCAGCTGTGAATTCAAGGGAGATTATTCGTTACGAAATCAAATCTACCGGAGAAGTGGTGATTACCGCCTCTCTGATGCCGGGAGATAAGAAGCTTTCCAATCTGCCACGGTTCGGCTTCAACCTTCAACTTCCGGGCAATTTGAACCAGGTGACCTGGTTTGGCCGTGGGCCGTGGGAGAATTACCAGGACCGGAACAACAGTGCGTTTGTTGGCCTATATTCTTCCATAGCCGATGAGCTATATACGCCCTACATCCGCCCTCAGGAAAACGGATACCGTACAGATGTCAGATGGGTTGAATTTATCGGAAAAGGGAAGGTCGGCCTGCAGATTAAGGGAAATCCACTGCTCGGCTTCTCAGCTCTGCCCTATACCTTTGAAGACCTGGCCAGTTACGAACGGGGTAGCAAGCATACCTGGGACCTCCACAAGAGGGATTTCATTGACGTGAATGTGGACTTCAAACAGATGGGGGTGGGCGGCGACGACAGCTGGGGAGCCCGGCCTTATCCAGCTTACATGCTTCCTGCGAAGGAGTACACCTTCTCGTTTTCGATGAAACCGGTAGTGAGGTAGGGAATAGCAAAATAGCGAAATAGCGAAATAGCGAAATAGCGAAATAGCGAAAT
>JACZJJ010000085.1 GCA_014860625.1 Bacteroidales bacterium
GTTGAAAAATAGTCCTTCAGTTGCGGGGTCACTATTTTCGACTCACCGATCTTATATCCTAACGTGATTTCATGGGTGCCAGTGTTCAATCCTGGTGTATTTCCAACGAAGAATTCATACCCGTAGCTGATTACCAGCTCTTTAAAGAATTGTCCCCCAACAGTCAGCCCAATCATTTTATTGCTTCGGTAAAGGGCTGCAATCCAAAACTGGTCGATCTTCCCGGCGAGGAGGCTTAGTTCGAACAGGGTGGGAACACGGGATAGTATGTTGATTCGAACGGTGGGTTTGACCAGCCATTGCCTGTTAACGATGAAGTCGTTGGAGATGTATGCCAGCATGTTCTGCGGCAGGGAGAGGGAACCTTTTACTGACTGGTCGTAGGCCGACCGGTTATTCAGCAGCATGGGGGCGTAGAAGCTTACGATGAAAGATTTGTAGCGGTATGCCAGTCCGGCCCCAAGGTTGACTTTCGACTGGGTGATACGATCAAACCCTTGCAGGAGGGGATCGCCGGGGTCGAGGATATTGGCGCCCGAGAGGTCGAGGATGTTCTGGTAGAAGGTCCCGTTGACGCCGAAGGTGAGGTACTGGTCGTTGCGGATCCGGATTTGATAGGCGTATTTGAGCGCCAGAAAGAAGGAGCGGAAGACAGTTGCGGTTTGATAGCGAATCTCTCCGCCAAGGTACATCTTGTTTTTTATCACTCCCGAGATGTCGATCAGCGCTACGGATGGTTTTCCCTGGAAGCCGGTCCATTCGCTTCGGTAGGTAAGGAATCCCGAGAAGCGGGTGTCGGGATCGAACAGCGTGGGAGCGAGAACCGCTGGGTTTACGAGGTATTGGAGTTGGTTGGAGCTTGTTTGCGCTTCGATTTGGTTGAATGGAAGCAGGAGGAGAAGGAGGAGTGTGTAACGTGAATATCGTGAATATCGTGAGTAACGTGAATATCGTGAATAACGTGAGTAACGTGAATAACGTGAGTAAAATGGAGCGAGAAGCGAAATGGCGAAATTTTTAAACCGCGAAGGAACACGAAGGGTTTCACGAAGTACACCAAGGATTGCCCGAAGGAGAGTGAAATCTCCTTTGAGTCCTTTGTGAGATCCTTTGCGCCCTTTGTGGTTATCTTCCTTATTCCTCATTCTTCATTCTTAATTCAACTACCGAAGGATATTAACGGTTCCCTTATAAACCTGTCCATTGGCGAACTGCACCACGTAGTAGTAGGGTCCGGAGGGGAGTTCGGCGTTGTTGGAGCGGCCGTCCCAGGTGTTCTGGTAGTCGGCATTCTCATAGACCTGGCTGCCCCAGCTGTTGAATATCCGTACCGAGCATGTGCCCAGTGTTTCCATATCTTTGATGACCCAGAAGTCGTTGAATCCATCGCCGTTGGGCGTGAAAAGAGTCATGATGCCGGCATCCGCCGTGGGGTGGTTTCTGATGATGAATGTTTGTGAAGAGAAACACCCGTCGCGGTAGACCGACACATCATAGGATCCGGCTTTTACGACGACAAAATAATCTCCCGAAACGGTTCCGTTCCACACGGCACTGTCGTAAGATCCGGTAACCTCAACTAAGATTGTGTCGTTGAAGAAGGCAGCGGTATCGCCGGTAAAGATCAGGCTGAACACGGGAGGGAGCTGCATGACGATCTCGTTTCTGAGTGTATCGGGGCAACCTAATTCAGAAGCCACGATGAGTGAAACGATGAAGGTACCTTCCTGGGTGTAGGTATGTTGAGGATTTTTTGTTTCCACGGAGGGGGATCCGTCGCCGAAGTTCCAGGTGCGAAGCAAGATTGAGTCGGAGAAGGCTGTAGAGAGGTCGGTAAATAGAATGGGTTGGCCCATACACCCTGCGCTGAAGGAGAAGGAGGCCTGCACTCCCGACACCGGCACATTTTTATAGATGGCTTCGATGTTACCGTTAAGCGCAACAACCTGAAGTCCAACCGGGTTATTGCCAACAGCGTTGAAGGTCCAGATGACAGTTTTCCCAACTCCGTCGTCGAACAGACCGTCCATATCCAGGTCCCACAGCAGGGCGAGGACACTATCGGAGGGGGTTGTTGTGGAGGTGAGTATGGTGGGCGTACCAAGGCATCCGGTGGTGAAGGTAAAATCGGGCACAATGGCAGAAGCCTGAAAAGCCAATAGCCATGCTATTCCCGTGAGGAGGAAGAATTTTTGAAGTCGCTTCATTCTGATATCAGGTCGTTCAGGGGATAAAGATACGGCAAGCGAGGCTCATATCTGGTTTGGATATTGGGGATGTTGTGAAAAATTGTTAACAGTATTTTGTTCTTTCTTTTCCTGCTTTCCTGCCAAAAAGGAAGGAGTTTCTAGCGGTTTCTGCGTTGCGTGATCCAGCGTTTAAAGAAGGGGTCGTCGATTTCGTAGCCTGTTTCGGATTTCTGGATGAAGCCGTTTTCGGCCAAACGTTTCAGGGAGCTGAAGATGGTGCTGGTAGCGCCTGCATGGAAGGTATGGGAGAAGGCCTCAGAGAGGGGGGAGAGTTCTGAGAGCGACATTCCTATCAGAATCTTCATATCGGTGGTATTGAGGGTTTTCCAGAGACGTTCATAGTGCATGTCGTGAATCCGGATCAATTCAGATACCGTTTCAGAGACGGGATCGGCAGGCTGTTGCGGGTCTCTGAGTTGTTCATAGACAAAAAAGGCCAGCTGTTGCGCATAATAGGAGTGGCATCGGGATATTTCAAGGATAGAGGTTGCGATGCGATTGTACTCAGGAGTGATGGGTTTGAACCGATCGGAGAGGAAATCAAAGAAATCCAGTGTTGGAATTTTTTGTAGCGGCATCAGCTGGCCGAATTGAAAGAAGGGAGATTTCTTGTTTTCAAAGATATCGCGAATCAGCGATTCCTGACTTCCCAGAAACACGTAATTCACCTGTTGATGATGTTGCATCAGGGCATGGAGTTGGCGGTCGAGGTCTTTCTCGATACGTCTGATCTCCTGAAATTCATCAAACACAGCAATCATCCGTTTCTGTGGAGTGCTGAGTTGTTCGATCAGGTTGATGGCATCCTCAATAATTGGTTTCGGGGAGGAAGCAGGATCAAAGGAGAGATCGATTTCATTGTTCAGCGGGTTCAGGTTGATTTCGGGAACAATCTGGAAGCTATTGAGCGCCTGTTTTATTTTTTCGAGCGGGAAGAGACGGGAGAGACGTTTGATGATTTGAGCTGCCAGGTCTTCAGGAGAGGTAACCAGTTGGAGGTCGACTTTGATATAGGGGCGATTCAGATTGTTAACCACATGCTCAATGAGGCTGGTTTTACCATATCGGCGCGGACTGATCATCACCAGGTTATTGGCGCTGTTGAGGAGGGCGGTGACCTGTTTGATCTCCTCTTTCCGGGTGATAAAGTAGGGGCCATCGACCACCTGTCCGAATTTAAAGGGATTTTCCTGCATGGGTGACGGTTTTTTCGTTGCGAATTTTTTCGTTACGAGTATATTCGCAATAAAGATAGTGATTTTTGTTCTTTCTTTTGTTTTTTATCTGCTCTTTCTTTTTTCATTGATGAAGGGAATGCTTCGTCTTGAAGCAGGTTGTGCTTCAAAACATGTTTTTTTTTTCGTGCCGATCCACCGGAACTGGAATGCTTTATTTAATTAAGAATTAAGAATTAAGAATTAAGAATGACGAATTAGCGAACAGCGAAAGATTATTATTAATGTTGTTATGGTAAAATATTAATCGAATATTTTTGATATACAGTGTTATAACAAATATTTTGATTCATACTATACGATTTATGTTATGATTTACCAATATCCTATCGTTTTAATATTTTACTTTACAGAATTACTGTATATTGTTGATATTCTGATATATAGTATCGTTAATGATATTGTAATTTTTGTACAATTTAATTAGTTATATAATTTTGAATAATTGCTCAAACACCTGTATGAGTCACAATTTTTTTTACTGGCTATTTAGTTATAATCGGCCCCTACGTAAACGATGTTTTTCTTCCGAAGGGATACTGCACCTGGATAAGGTTATTGTTAAAGATCCTAAATTTATATCTTATCCTACTGAAAATGAGATTCAATTCGAAAAACTCGCTTTCTCTTCTTCAAAAAAAGAGATCATCAAAAGCAAAGGGAGACATGATTGTCAATCCTTTGAACCCATTGGCTCCTACCGCATTGAAGTCATTGGCTATTATGAGAAAATGATGGGGTTACCCATCAGGGTGATCTTTTTCCTGAACAATAATAAGTTCTTCTTCGGAGAGTATTGTTTTTCCGCGGCTGCAAATGACCTAATCCCTGAAATCCGGCAATTGTTCTGTAAAAACTACCTGGCAGGAGAGAGTGCTACTGAAGAAAGTTTCTACATAGAGAATGAAGACCATGTTAGAATATTATTTCACTTCAATGGGATATCCCTTTCTGTTAAATACTATAATCCAACGTGCAGCGAAACAGATCACGCCGTTCTAACCGACCTTTTTACATGGAAATGCATCAAGTAATCAGCCATGAAAAGAATCTGCAAACTCAACTTCGCTGCACCAACAATCTCCACGAAAATTATTAATGGTATGCTGTTCCAGTTCCCCTGTACATGCCTCATTGAACATGAAGATGAAGCTAACAAAAATCTGATTACTGAACTTAATATTACATCGAAAATTTTTGAGATTCAAATTGATGAAACACTTATGAAAAGATGGGGCTTTTTGAAATGGCAGTTCGACAACCCAAATTATTACCAGGATCTATTTGATATTCTCTTTCATTTTATCAAACAATACCTCGAGGGAAATTTTAACTCTCAAGAGATCCCTGACCAACTGCTAATTATATTCAATGAACAAGATTTCACCGAACCCCTCAACATGCTCAAAGCCACACTGGAACATCCGGAGGGAACCACGTTGAAAATGGTTTATTCCGAGTAATACATAGTCAATGAAACAGTCTTTTCATATCGTTTTTGCAAAACCGGAGATCAGTCAGATGCTCATCGGCGGAATAGAACTTATTTTCCCTTATACTTGTATGTCGTCTCTCCACGAAAAAGATTCCCGTAAAATCATTAACCTGGAGATCTGGAAATATAAACAATTTGTCAGGGTATCCGACAAAATATTATGCCAGATTGAACTTCCACAAGGGAGCTGGTTTGAAAAGCAGGCTCAATGTGATCTCTGCAAGATCTTGTTTCCCCTTGTAAAAAGGCACATCCGCGATTGCCTTACAAAACGCACCCTGGAAGATGGAGATGTGCTGGTCATCCATCCAAACGAGATATCCCAGATTAAATCAGATTCAACGAATTTACATGAGTTACCGGCAGGAGCTGCCATGAGGGTCATCAGGCCGGTACCAAGTTTAACCACATAATTTTTAACAATGGAACTTGCAACGATTTCAACGATTGAGCTGGCCCTGAATCCAAAGGATCTTGACAAGGTGCCGGTAACGGCGGCTATTTATGCCATTTTTGAAAAACCATTTCATCAGCCCGACCAGCTGAAATGCCGGTTCGTGGGAACTGCCTCTAACCTGAAAGAGGTCATCGACATTCATTTATCGATGCGGGAAACCAATGTAAGTCTTCGGTATTTTATGATTTCCAGGAAGGAGAAATACCTTACCTATATACTCACATCCGACATGGATGACAGCGACGTCGAGATGGAAACCAGATATTGGATTAAAACCTTTAAGCCGGATTGCAACAGCTAGCTATCCGTAGTTATATGAAAAGGTCTAATCCGAAACCAACAGCAGTGCTACTTTCACTCCTGGCTATCTGCTGTTTTTATATTGCCTGTAAAAAAGTGCTTTATCCAGACGACGGCTCACACAGCCTCTGGGTAGTCGGAACCCCATTGCAGGGATACGGATCCCTGTTTCATACAATTGATGATGGATTTCTGTGGGAACGGCAGGGAATACCATCCTTAATGCCCGAAATTTCTCTCACTGGTATTTGTGCCTCAAGTCCCACGGATGTTTGGATGGTTGGATCCTCTCTCGATGAATATGGATTCATTCTATTCTCATCCGATGGGGGCTATTCACTCACACGGGTATGTGATAAGACACTCTTTGGGAACATCACTTTCCTGGTTGTGCATGCAAAACAAACCAACCGGGTTTGGGTGGGAGGATCAAACTCTAACCTGGTCTGTACATCCAACCATGGGATTACCTGGTCTAAAATACTGTTAGATACCCTGCCTCCTGTTAACTTTAACGGGATCACAACTAAAGGCGACGATTCGATCTGGGTCATCGGAAATCACGTTTCTCCTTCCGATTCCCTGCCACCCATACTCCTTGCAAGCTTCGATGGTGGAACCACATGGCAATCTCAACCCGTTGATACACTTATCGGACATCGACTGGTCTCTATCATCTCCGTCAATGACACTACTTTGTGGCTGGCAACAGAATCAGCCTTACTTTGCTCGACTGACAGAGGTTTTTCATGGGTCACAAAACATCAGGTGGATGTTGGAACAATCACTGGGATTGCTGCACAAAATATTAAAAATGTTTGGGCCGTATCCAGCCAGGGAGCAATCGTGAGTAGTACCAACGCAGGAGCAAACTGGATTGAACGCCGGCCCTTCAACAACCGGATTCCTCTCACGGGCATTATCACCAAAGGGAGTAACCTGATTTGGGTGATTGGAGGAGATACCCTCCCGGGAAGCCAAGGTGTAATCTACTACTCCCGAAATGATGGCCAAACCTGGTTCAACCAGGAGTTCCCAGGCTCACCACCCCTGCATGCGATCACCTGCTTAGAAGTGAAGGAGTGAAAAGGGATGCGGTGTCAGACATGTCAATCGTAATAAACTATAATTTTTGATTTCTATTTCGGATAATATCAAAAGATTTATAATTCACTATTTCCTTTTCCTCAAGTGTCACACAACCCTGGAAATTCAGTTGAAACGTTTCACACCAGTTAATAAATTCCTCAATAGAAGATTCCTCCCCTTCAGCAATTATAAACAACTCATCCACACCTTTCCGTTGAACCGATCCTTTAATTCCATATCTGTATGCATTTTGCATGACTATAAAGCGGGATACTACATCCTTATTTTTCACTTGAATATGAATATGAACACAACGCATGATAGAAATATTTTTGGAGTAAGACGAAAATTCAAGAAGTCAAATGACAACAATAATATATGGAATTAGTTGATATGAAAATACGAATCTTATCAAGTATATCTCTTTTCTAATTGCCATGCAATCCAGCATATAATTATAATCCCTGATCTCGAATTCGTTGACAAATTTTCCGTTCAACGTTTCGATAACAATTTTTTCGATCAAATTCATTGAATTAATTTGAAGGCAATAAAGAGGCCCGCCAGAAGAAAGTATGATTGGATTCGTGGCCTTCCCGTTGACAGGATCCAGATTAACTATCAACACATCCGGTTTGAAATTCTCCATTCGCATACTCGCTATTTATTGGGCCATGTGCTATCCTTGCAAATACATAGTCAATCAGGTGATATTAGTGCGTCAGAAATTGGAGCGAAACGTATTACTTCAAAAGTGCAACCAGTGTCTTGACAATATTAATAAAATTATAATACATACAAAAACCAAAATAAAAATGGTGATTAAAGACTCATTAACAAACTATAATATATTGACAATTAATTATATAGCCGGCTTGCCTAGCATCAAACTTTTCTTATTAAAAATGACGAAAACATAACAAGATAATTAAATTCGCTTAGTTCTTTATCATATCTATCAGATATTTAATTATTTAATTAATATTAATTATCCTAACATATTGGTGGAAAAGAAGAAGTTCTTGTCAGTTTACTACAGGGTAGGTTTTGCAACTTTTTCTAAAAGTCACCACAGCTAAAGGTAACTTTAAAGTATCGCGTGAATAGTTTAAGGCTCTTTAAGCCTGCACATACGATTACGCCGTTGATAAACCGGGGCGCATCCAATGTGCAGTGGTGGGAAGCTACGACAATTAAGAATTAAAACAGTATCTTTATATCAAAGAGGAGAATATGAGAAAGTTAAAATATATTGTTTATAAAGAAGGCAAGCACGATGTGTCTCAGTGCCTAAATGTTGATATTTCAAGTTTTGGGAATACGATCCAGGAAGCTATTGACAATCTTGTTGAAGCCCTTGAGCTATATTTTGAAGATAAAGATGCGGCTGATAATATTATTTCCATCAAAGAAACTATGATGGGAGAAACTCTGATTCATGTCTAGGCTTTTTTCATCTCAAAAAATAATCGTTATCCTTATCTCCAATGGTTTCAGGTTTGTTTCTCAAAAAGGAAGTCATGTAAAGTACCGGAAAGATGAATATACGGCAATCAGGCTTACGACCCGAGGATTTCAATTTATAAGGCACTCGGGCAGGCTTTCTCCGAAAGAATATCAGCCGAAGGCTCCATCAGGCACTCTGTGCCTCGATCAAGCGCACAGCGCTTCTATCCATGCCGCAGGCATTCCACCAAGCGCGAAGCGCTTCTATCAGTACCGAGCACTCGGTACTCAATCAGGGCCGCAGGCCCTCTTCCACTTCTCCAATGATTTCGTTAGCCCTCTTTACCGGGAAGCCTGTTATACGTGCCACTTCCAGGCAATCGGTGAGGGTGGGGTTTCCATTTCCGTTGACCGTAGTGGTATGCTGGCCCCCAAACCCGCTTGAGGGAAGCAGATCGTAGGCAGGGGAGAGCTTCCAGGAGTTGTTATCGTAGATAAAGGAGAAGTTTTTCGCATGATCGTCTTTGTTTCCGATAAGCACATTGAACACCATGAGCCGGAACATCCGGGCCACCTCATTGATGTCGCGGGTGAGGGCCATGGTGGCTTTCATCAGTTCTGTGTAGTCGAGGGAAGGCATCCGGTGACTGGCATAGAGAAGTCCGGCTGCTGAATGCACATGGATCCGTGTTTCGCCTTGTCGGTCGAACCGGTGTGTTCCGAAATATTTTCCTTCAAACAATGTGGTTTCGGGCATCAGGATACCTGCTTTTTTAGCCAGCAGGGAGTGGTGATATTCGAGTTCGCCAACGTTATGCGGGTCAACAGTGGCACGGAATTTCACCAGCCACTCCTCTCCATCAATCTTCACCAGCACCTTAGGCCGGGCTCCCCCTGATGAACCTGCCAGTTTCAACAGCTCCTCCAGCAAACCTGTATTGTACGAACCTGCATCTTCTTCCCCGAGGAGTTGTTCCACCTGCCGGGCATAATGGCGGAGTGGATGAGAAGTTGCCTCTATTCCAGGGCATTGGCTTGGGGTGTAGGATAATGCCCCCATACCCTCCTTCCCCACCAGCGATAACCTGTCGAGCACCGATAAGGCATTCGGGTCAATGTTCTGGCTCATCAACCATCGATCCATGAGGAGTCGTCCCCACCCATCGGGCAGGCTGTCGTTGAACACGCCGAACAATCCGTTGAAAGGTGTTGGTCTGGCAAGCATCACTCCCGGCTTCAGGGGAAGGTGGAATGGTGAAAGGGAAAATCCGTTGCTGATCCATTCCCGGCTGTACTCAAACGCGCAGAAGCGATCGGGAGTCAGGGCGAGTCGGCCAACGTGTTGTCGCTGGTAACTCACTTCGATCACTGATATTGGTTTATTCATGTCGTCTGCCTCTTTTTCGTTTGGTTGATCCGGTTGCTTTCAATACCTCGTCGAGGCTCGTAAATTGCTGTTTGCCGAATAATGCAGTGAACTCATTGGTGGCATTGAGTACGACAGCCAGCATCAGCAGGTGCTTTAGCGAGATCTCACAGGAGAGTTCGAACCGTTTGAGGGAGCCAAGGCTAACACCCGACATTCGGGCAAGTTCCTGTTGCGTAAGCCGGAGTTCGATGCGGCGCTGTTTCATCCGGGAGGCGATTTCCCGGGCAATGGCGTAGGGGTTTAAGGCATCCAGCATGTTTTCCATATCAGATAATATATTAGCGGTTAGAGGTTATATTTGATATAACGGATAATATATTATACAAATATACGCTTTATTCAATCACGAACCGGAGCGAAGCGGAGCTCGGCGGAGCCAATTAGGAATGAAAAATTACGAATAAAAAGTGAACAGCCAGGTCATTTATCCCGTATCCCGCATCGCGTATCCCGCATCAGAGGCCGATTAACCCCTAAATCCCCATGCCTTCGGCTTGGCAGGCCTAAAGGGGACTTTCTCTGCTTCGCAGGTAAATCAGGCCTGGAGGGCCTCCATCAGGCCCGAAGGGCCTCGATGAGATCCAGTTTAATTAATTCCCAATGCTTCCCTTTGAGGCAAATTGGTTCAAAATCGTCATCCGCCAACTGAAAATCCGTTAGTTTCCGGATGATTAATTTTCTGTCATGTGAATAGGGATAGCGCTTTTCGTGCAGATCAAGCATCTCTTCCAGTGAATAATCTTCCATCAATTCATGGATATCCCAAAAATCTTTTTTGCGGCCATTCCGCATGATTACATCCATTTTCATGGCAATAATTTCCCTGATGCCGGCTAGTCTGATTCCATCCACTACGTAGATATTTTCTATAAAGGCCTCCGTATAAAATAGGTCCAGCTTTATGCAGTTTGTCTGGCTTTTACCTATGAAAAAGGGTTTTCCCATCTTAACAGGCAGAAAATCATCGGATTGCACATACGGAAATATGTCGCGGAACCAGTTTTCTATTTTCTTAAAATCAATCGTTTCGTAGGGTGCATCGGTAAACAGGTCCAGATCAACTGATCGTCTGTGGCCTCGCTGAAGGCTCAGCGCCGTGCCACCAACCAATCGGAATGGATCAAAGAGGGGAACTCCCATGCATTTTTTCAGTATTTCCAGAAGCAATGGAGTAGCTGTATGATAGTGCAGTTCAGGCATGTTGAAATTTTAGGTTCTCATTTACCCGCCTCTGCCCGTAGAAACGAATGATCTCGTTCTTCTCTGTTTCATTTCCCCGTTCAAAAACCCGTTGAATGACAGCTCGCTGCTGTTTTTCCCAGTCAATCGTATTGATGTCAGTGTCCCAGAAAAGTGCCGGCCTGAAGGTTGAAAGGGTTGGACGCAGAGATTGCTGCTCTCTTTTCAGTTGTTCAATATCGAAAAAGATCTGCAGCATCATCAGCGTACCCTCTTCCAGGTTAAGCTCCTGTTCAATTTTCAAGGCCAACGCGGTATTCATATTCCTATGACCCTTTGTGATTGCTCCGATGGTTTGGGGATATTCCTGAATGGAAATGGCGAAACTCCCTTTCTTCAACTTTCGCCTGTGAAGCTCGCGAGCCAGAAAGAAGCCCGGATGAAGGCCTTTGAGGATCGTTACGTATTGATTCATTCTGCAAAAGTAAACAAAAATGTTTACATTAATATGTTTGTTCTTTCTTTTGTCTCATACCAAAAGGAGAGGGGGCAGGGGGTGAGGTGGATTGATCTCTGCTCCAACAATTATTCCGATAACGGATAATCTTTCAATAAGGTTTCGGCAGAAAGATCCAGGCGGATTATTAGATTTCGTATCATCTCGAGCGTCAGCTTCCTTTTTTTATGAAGGATTTCAGAAACACGGCTTTTCCCTCCAATTACCTTGACCAGGTCTTTTTGTTTCAGGCCCATCTCTTCCATACGGATCTTTATCGCTTCGATAGGATCGGGTGCTTCAATGGAATAATACTTTTGTTCGTAATCGTCAATCATTAAAGCAAGGATATCTGCTTCATCGCTTTCATTTGTGCCGACAGCAGAATCAAAAATTACTTCCATGCGTGACAATGCATACCTGTAATCGTTCTCTGATTTAATTGGTTTTATATCCATAGGTAATAATTCGTTCCATAAAAGCCGTCCAATTTGCAAATATACTATAAAAGTTCCATTTATGGGAACTTGTCTTTCTGTTTCTTTCTGCGAAAGAATATCAGCCGAAGGCTCCATAAAGCGCGAAGCGCTTCCATCAGGCGCCAAAGGCGCCTCCATCAGCGGCGCAGCCGCTCCATCAGGCACTCTGTGCCTCCATCAGGCCCGAAGGGCCTCCATCAAGCCGCAGGCCTTATCTGGGGAGGGCAGGGAGGATTTGGGCTGTTGATGATGGATAGAAGTGGACAAGTGTTTTGGAAATTGTTTGGATTATCCGGCGAATTTTTATTACATTTGCATTAACTTATGAAATGTTAATAGTTATGTGATATTTATCCATATAGTTATTAATATTTCATTATTTAAAATCAGAAAACAATGAATAATTGGTTGTTTTTAACAGAACGGGAAATACTGAAAGAAGTTGGCGAAAGGCTTAAGAAAATCCGGCTCCAGCATAACCTTACTCAAAAGGAGATGAGTGAGGAAGTCGGGTTGAGCATTTCAACCATCAGCCTGATCGAACAAGGTAAATCCACCACCGTTGAGAGTTTGATCAGAATTTTGATGAAATTGAACCGGATCAGGGATTTTGAATCCGTGTTCAGGCTGGGAGAGGACCTGGAGTTGAAATCAAAATTTGAGAAAGCAAAATTGAAATCAGAGAGAAAACGAGCATCTAAAAAAATACCCTCATCATGATGGTTGAAGTCAGATTGTATGGTCAACTGTTGGGGAGGGTTGAATGGAATCCTGATAAACGTAGTTCAACGTTTCAATACAGCACGGGTATGGTTCCTTTCATAGAACCTTCTCCGATCATCATGCCAACAGAAGAAAGAATCTTTGAGACCACCAGAGACCATATACCTTTTCACCAGTTACCCTATTTGTTATCTGATTCTATGCCGGATGAATTTGGGAATATCATGATGAAAGAATGGTTAAAGCAACGGGAATTGTCCATCGATGATATCAATCCGGTTGACCGATTAACCTATGTGGGCTCACGAGGGATGGGGGCTCTGGAATATATACCTGCCAATCACCGGGAGCATGATAGTCGTCAGGTGGATATTGGCCTGATTTACCGGATTGCAAAGAGCGTTCTGGAACAAAAGAAAGAAACACTCTTTCCTGACCTGGAAAAAGAGAGCCTGACTGAAATATTGCGAATAGGCTCATCCGCAGGAGGAGCAAGAGCCAAAGCGTTGATTGCGATCAAACGGGATAAGAACCAGCGCATCGGAGAAATAAGACCAGGCGATATTGTTCAACCTGAAGGATATTCCTATTGGCTGTTGAAAATTGACGGCGCAAATGAAACAACCCTGGGAGAGAGTGAAGGGAAGGGGAAAATAGAATTTGCCTATTATTTGATGGCCAGGGAAGCAGGGATCGGGATTTCGGAAAGTATGCTGCATGAGGAGGGTGGTAGATTTCACTTTTTGACGAAACGATTTGACCGAACAGACGAGGGAGATAAAATTCACATGCAAACTTTTAGCGCGTTGGCTGGTATCGATTATAAGATTCCCAAAGCCAGCAGCTATGAAACATTGTTCAGGGTGATGAAAAGACTTCGCCTTCCCTATCGGCAATTTGAGCAGCAATACCGGCGGATGGTATTCAATGTTGTTGCGAGAAATCACGATGATCACGTAAAGAACTTCTCCTTTTTAATGAACAGAGAGGGGAAATGGCAAGTATCTCCGGCCTATGATCTGTGTTTCTCATACAAGCCCGGTGGGTCCTGGACGAATGAACACCAGTCATCAATTAATGGTAAATATGATAATTTTACGAAAAAGGATTTTACCGGTGTTGCCAAAACATTTGGAATCAAAAAAGCCGGTTCAATTCTGGAAGAGGTCATTGCAGCAGTCAGCCAATGGCCCGTAATTGCTTCGGGGATTGATATTCCTAAAGAAACCATACAGTACATCGGGAAAAATTTACGAACGAAAGAGTTGTCCTAATGTTGGCTGTTGGTTTTCGAATGAATTTTCTCTTTTTTTTGCAACCACCTTCACAACTGGAACGCTTTATTCAATTAGGAATTAGGAATTAGGAATGAGGAATTATTTATCCCGTATCCCGCATCGCGTATCCCGTATCGCCTTTCGCGCATCAGCGGCGAAGCTGCTCCATTAGTCCCATTAGAAAGTTAAAGTAAATTTGCAATGTACGGAATATTTCCGTACATTTGTCGTTTCTTTTTAGAGACAAAAACGATGGAAACACAAGTAAAAAAAGATGAAAGAATAGAGATTCGTATTTCGGTGCAGGATAAAAAGATATTTAGGAAAGCCCAAAAGCTTTGCGGGGATAAAACGTTTAGTAGTTTTATTATTCGGGCTATCAGGATCCACGCTGAACACATCATTGCGAAAGAGGAATTGATCCTTGCAAGCAGACTGGACAGGGAACTTTTTTTTGATGCTGTTTTTGGTGATCATGTTCCAAACGATCAGTTGATTGCTGCAGCAAAGAGGTTTCGGTCGAAAGCTGCTTCAGAGTGAATACGGTTCTTTTGGCCAAGGGTCATGTAAGAAATGACTTTGCATGTGAAGAAACATCCTTAACAGAATATATCAGGAAACAAGTAAGTCAGGATATAAAAAAGGGATTGGCTACCTGTTTTGTTGTCACAGATGATCAACAAAAAGTAGTGGGTTATTACACCTTAACCAGTGAGAGTCTTGGACGGGACAGTATTCCTGAACCCTATCAAAGCAGAATTCCTAAAAATTATCACGCACCGGTGCTGTTGCTGGGCCGATTGGCGAGAGATCTTTCCAGGAAGGGAACAGGATTGGGGGAATATTTATTACTGGATGCTCTTTTTCGTAGTTATACTCTGTCAAAAGAAAGTATTGGAGCCATGGCGGTCGTGGTTGATCCGATCAATCACCATGCGGTTCAGTTTTATGGAAGATACGGGTTTATTTTACTTCCCGACAGCGGGAAAATGTTTCTCCCCATGCAAGTCATTTCAACGCTTTTTTAGAGAGAGCGAAATCAATTACGAATGAGGAATTACGAATTAAAATTGCCAACTGCCCACTGCCCACTGCCCACTGAAAAGGTTTTTCCGGCAGTTGCTGATATTGAATCTTTCTTTCTGCGAAAGAATATCAGCCCCGAAGGGCCTTTATCCCGCATCCCTCCATTGCAAGGATACAATTTGTTTAAAACATTTTGCGTTAAACAAAATGTTTAATATATTTGCGTAAAAAAAGTATGAATCCATTCATTATCAGGGGATATCAGGGAAATACGTTTTTTTGTGATCGTGAAAAAGAGACGGAAGCGATTTTGCAGGCGTTGCATAACGGAAGGGACATGACGCTTGTTTCTCTCCGGAAGATGGGAAAAACGGGGTTACTCCTTCATGTATTTGAGAAACTGAAGCGGGAGAAAGAGTTTGAAACGATCTATCTGGACATCTACCATACTGAAAACCTGAACGGCATGATCAACCAGCTGGCTACTGCCGTATTCAGATTAAAGAAGAGTTTTGGGGAGAGGATGAAGGAGTTTCTGTCAACGTTTCGTTATGTACGGCCAATCATCTCCGTTGATCCTCAATCGGGGCAACCCTCCATCTCATTCCAGATTGCCGATGAGCATGAGGCACGAAGCACTCTGGAAGATCTTTTTGGAATCCTTCGCCAACGAAGCCTGAAAAAGCCTGTTGTGGTTGCCATTGATGAGTTCCAGCAAATCGCAGGTTATCCTGAAAAAAACGTCGAGGCACTGATCCGCGGACTCATACAAACCCTCAGCAATACCCGTTTTATCTTCTCAGGGAGCAATAAATCGATTCTTTCGAGGATGTTTGGGGATGCTACCCGGCCCTTTTACCAAAGTACGGAGATGATCTATCTCTCCGAAATTCCCCGGGAGAGGTATTCACGTTTTATCAGCTCTCACTTTAAAAAGGATTCCCGGCAGGTGGAGGAGGGAGCAATTGACGAGATCCTCAGTTGGTGCCGTGGTCACACCTGGTACGTTCAATATTTTTGCAACAAGCTTTTCGAAACCGGCAGCCCCATCACCCACGAAACATTGTTTAACACACGTCAGGAGATCCTGTTATCGTATGAACCCTTTTACTCCGAATACCGCAACCTGTTAACCCGGCATCAGTGGGAGCTGCTCAAAGCGATTTCCCGTTCAGATAAATCCGACAAGCTGACATCGGGTGATTTTATAAGAACCAACAACCTTACCAATGCAAGTACGGTGAAGCGAGGGGTTGTTGCGCTGTTTGAGAAGGAGATGATTTTCAGAACGGGTGACCAGTATGTTGTTTACGATGTCTTTTTTTCACGATGGTTGGAGGGAGGGTAGTCAATTACGAATTAGGAATTATTTATCCCGTATCGCGAATCTCTGATCAGCGGCGAAGCCGCTTCATGAATTGCTGTGGCGTTTTATGAATAAAACATGTACATTTGTATTGGAAACCCGAAACCCGAAACATGCGTCTCTCGCCTATAGAAATAGCACACATAAAGGAATGCGTGGTTGGGTTTGACCCAATTGCAAAGGTCTATCTATTCGGCTCCCGGACCGATGACACAAAAAAAGGAGGCGATATTGATCTGTTGATTTTCAGCCAGACAATGGATCTGCACTCAAAACTTGAACTGAAGGGAAAGCTGTTCCAACTCTTTGAAGAACAAAAAATAGATATCATCATCGAGCCGGATGGTTCAAAGCCTTTTGTCAAACTGATCCTCGAAGAAGCCATAAAATTATAAATCTCATGGACAGGAAAAACCTCCTCGCACTGTTAGATGCAGAAATCAGGCTGACAAAAGATGCCCGGGATGTATTGGTTTACTCCCTGGAACAATGCCGGAACATTGGAACCAGGGATTCGTATACAAATGGCGAACTAACTGAATATGAGGCCCTCACTGCCCGTTTTTCCCGGTTAAGTGATATCCTGATCCAAAAGTTGTTGCGAACCCTCGACACCCTCGAACTGGAAGAACCGGGCACCATACGGGATCGGATTAACCGTGCCGAAAAACGGGATCTGGTCCAAACCGCCGAAGATCTCATTAAAATCCGGACTCTCCGCAATGAAATTGTTCACGAGTACCTTCCCGAGGCGCTGCAGGGGCTGTTCAGAGAAGTCCTCTTACTGACCCCTATTCTTCTTGAAATTACAGGCAAAACGGTTGATTATGCGGGAACAGCGATGAGGGATAACCCTTAAATCCCCATGCCTTCAGCTTGGCAGGCCCGAAGGGCCTTCATCCCTGATCAGCCGTGAAGCACCTCTCCCGAATTGCGCCAGTTCAAGACCTTGATGTTATCTGTCACGCGTTCCAGATCTCCGTCATAGATGAGGTAAGGAATGGTTATTCCCTGATTATAGGATGAAAACCGTTTGAGGTTGTTGACATAGGATGGCTGAACATTCATTCCTGATTTCACTTCGATGGCTATCAGGGAAGGTGATTGGTCGAGGATAAAATCCACTTCTGTTTTATGATTGTCACGCCAGAAAGCAAGATCGGGGAGCATCCCTCGATTCGTCAACTGTTTAACCAACTCCATATAGACATGGTTTTCGAAGATCTCGCCACGGAAGGGATGGATACTCAACGTTTGTTCGTTGGTTATTCCCAGCAGGTTACAGAGCAACCCTGTATCGGTGAACATGAGTTTAGGGGTTTTGACCACTTTTTTATTGAAACTTTTATGGTATTGAGAAACCAATCGAATGATATTTCCGGTAACCAGATAGGAGAGCCACGATTTGCAGGTATTGTAAGCAATTCCAACTTCCGTGGCAAGGGATGCAATATTCAGAAGCTGACCTGCCCGACCCGCACACAATTTCATAAACCGGGTAAAATCCTGTAAGTTTCCGATATTGGCGAGTTGTCTGACATCTTTTTCGATGTAGGTAGTGATGTAGCTCTGATAAAAAAGAGGAATATCATACACCGTTTGGTACAATCTCGGAAAAAATCCCTTGTGTATCAGTACATTGGTTTTTGATTCCCTGAACGAATCCGGCAATTCGTTAAAGGCAAAGGGGAATAGGGTTAATATAGCGCATCGACCTGCTAATGACTGGGTTATTTTTTCCATGATGGAAAAGTTCTGTGATCCGGAAAGAACAAACATCCCGGGATCCTGCTTTTCATCGGTCAGAAGTTGAATATAAGAAAACAGGTCGGGCGCATGCTGGGCTTCGTCAATAATAATTGGTGGGGGATTGTTGTGAAGAAAGTCTTTCGGTTGTTCGACGGCCCAGGTGCGAAAATCAGGGTCTTCCAGGTTCACATAGCGAAATCCTGTGAGGGTTTCTTTCAGCAGGGTCGTTTTACCTGATTGCCTGGGTCCGGTAATCATTGTAACCGGGAATTGGTCGATGGTTCGATGAAGTACCGGTGTGATTTGCCGTGGAATGTACATTGTCCTATTTTATTAATTGATTGATATATTGGGACAAATATAATCGTTTCCTTGATAAACTGCAAGGAGTTGTTATCAATTTTCTTTTGGATTGATCTTGTTCTTTCTTTTTCCTTGATGAAAAAGAAACGAACCAAAGAAACCATCAAGGCTCCCGATTTTACCCCTAAATCCCCTAAAGGGGACTTACGCTGCTTCGCAGATAAATCAGGCCCGAAGGGCCTCTATCAAGGCGAAGCCTTCTATCGGGCCGTAGGCCCCTATCGGGCCGCAGGCCGTCCATCAGCGCCGCAGGCGCTCCATCAGGCCGCAGGCCGTCAAAGGG
>JACZJJ010000086.1 GCA_014860625.1 Bacteroidales bacterium
ATTCCACTCTAACCTATATCCCTTCACAAACTGATACTGTCTTTTGTATAGTGACGTCATTTGAACCCTGCCGGTCAAACAACCCCGATACATCCAATACTCAGATCATTCATGTATTCCCCATTTTACCAATCACAGTCAATATTTCAGCCTCCGAAAATCCAGTCTGTATTGATGACACCGTTATATTTACGGTAGTCGCTATGAATGGAGGCCTTAATCCGGGATATCAATGGTATCTGGATGGAAATCCTGTTGGCACAAATGATTCAACTTACGTATGTATCCCTTCAAACGGAGATCAGGTATCATGTCTTTTAACTTCCAGCGAGCAATGCGCAACCAACAACCCGGCTATCAGTGATACGATCACCATGATTGTCAACCCTTTGTTACCTGTCGGCGTTTCTATCTCTGCTTCTTCCAATCCTGTTTGTGAAGGATTACCGGTTACCTTCACAGCAACACCTATCAACGGTGGCACCATACCAGAATATCAATGGCAAGTCAATGCAGTCAATGCAGGAATGAACAATGCAGTATTTACCTATGTCCCGGCAAACGGGGACGTCGTAACCTGTATCCTGACATCCAATGCGGAATGCGTCATCAATAATCCAGCCACATCAAATTCAATCATCATGTCGGTCGGAGATGCGCCTGATGTCAACTTTACAGTTTGCTTTGATACAATAACAACCACTAACGCTAAGCCATTTAAACTCAAAGGAGGGATTCCTTTGGGAGGAATTTATTCCGGTCCCGGAGTAAATCAGATCACCGGGTATTTCAATCCTGCAACGGCAGGTGTTGGATTGAAAACAATCAGTTATTCCTACACGAATTTGTTTAACTGCAGCAATAATGCAACTAGAGCAATATCAGTGATTAATCCAGCACCTTTATATTGTGGAGATTCACTTACAGACATCCGGGACAACAAAAAATACCCGACTATTCAAATCGGAAGCCAATGCTGGTTAGCAGCTAACCTGAATTATGGCGTTCAGATACCAGGTTCACAAAACCAACGCGACAATTGTATCCCCGAAAAATACTGCTTCAACGATATCCCTGAGCTCTGTGCCCTGAGCTCTGCGCTATACCAATGGGATGAATTGATGCGATATGAAGATGCAGAGGAGAACCAGGGGCTTTGTCCGCCGGGCTGGCATGTGCCATCTGAATCAGATTGGAACCAGTTATTTGCTGTATATCAAGGTAACGCCTTTGCCGGTAGTCCTTTGGTTTATACTGGATATTCCGGGTTTAATGTTTTATTAGCAGGCGTTGAATTCTTCAACCAAAGCCATCGGTTCGCTGATTTTGCCTCAATTATGTGGAGTTCAACGTCTCATGGTCTATATAAGGCGTGGAGTCATGGATTAAACCAATACAATTACTCCGTTTCATTCTATCCCAGCTATCGGGCAAATGCATTTTCGGCGCGATGTCTACGGGATTGAATCTAGCACCCAAGCCCCTAGAGGGGCTTGCAGCCAAGAACCGCCCGGTGCATAACAGGCCATCAGCCGATCATGTCGGCCAAAGTGATCCAAAGTGATTCTTGCAACCCTGTCCCAATAAATCAGCTTTCAGATCAGAAATAAGGTATTCATTCTTTAGATGGAGATCGTTCGTCTGAGAGCAAAGGGTAACCTTCAAATCTAAGCACATAGGATTCAAATACAATTGTGTCTGCCTTCACCCCTAAATTTAATCATATTTATCGCACCCCACCTTCGCCAAACCAAAAGTGGTTCTACAAACCCACCGGGTGGGGGATTTTGGAATTTGAATCTCTTAGTTCATGACCACAATAAAATGCTAGCAACAATTTAGACCCCCATTGTTTGTGAAAATGTTTGTGACATTAAAAAACCACCTACTGAACAATGTCTGTAAGTGGTTGATTTACTTGCTCCCCCTTCAGGACTTGAACCTGAGACCCTCTGATTAACAGTCAGATGCTCTAACCAACTGAGCTAAGGAGGAATAACCCATAAATTGGGAGTGCAAAGTTAGGATTAATTTTGAAAAAACAATAATCGTTGCCATTCTTCAGAAAAAAATAATCCGTTTTATTCTGTATAATTAATTATTATGTATATTTGAAAACGTAACATTTTCCTGAAACAATACTGTCTCTATGGGCCTGAAATCCAGCTTGCTATGCTTGTTCTTCATGACAAGTTTTTCAATTAATCTGTCATCTCAGACCGATCTTTATGACAAACTTGATTATATCCGTGATGATCTGGACAAAAAAAAATATTACTATGTTCTCGAATGTCTTGAGAAACTGACAACCGAATACCCGGATTTTCCAAACGGGTACCTGTGGAAAGCATGGACCTATTTCTACCTTAATGACATCTATGCTTGCAGGGAAAATATCAAGATAGCCATGGGAAGGGGCATCGGAACTGAAGGTACTGTCCTTAATTATCTGGTGTTTCCAGATATCCTGGCAAAGGCCGTTTCAGAAGGATATTATGAGGGTGAACTGCTTCAGAAGAATTCATTCAGACCGGCTGTGACAAGGAAAGATTCTCTTCAGGGAGCGCTTACACCCGAACGAAGCTGTTTTGATGTCACGTTCTATGACCTGGCGCTGACAGTCGATCCTAAAAAGAAAACGATCTCCGGTAAAAACCGGATCCATTTTAACGTTGTGCAAACCAGTCCGAAAATCCAGATCGATCTTTTTGAAAACCTGGAAGTTAATTCCATCACCAGGCAGGGGAAAGAACTCCCTTTTACGCGGGATTGCAACGCCATCTTCATCTCATTTCCCGAGCCGCTTCAGGAAGGCGGCAGAGAGATTTTGGAAATCAGTTATTCAGGCGCTCCGAGAGTAGCGCCCGATCCTCCCTGGAATGGAGGGTTTGTTTGGGATAAAACAAAAGGCAACTACTGGGTAGGCGTGGCCTGTGAACACCTGGGTGCCAGCTGCTGGTGGCCAAATAAAGATCATCTCAGCGACAAACCTGATTCCATGCGGATTACCGTGACCGCTCCCCCAAACCATATGGTGGTTTCCAACGGCACACTGATTCGTCAGGAAGAGACTGATGACTACAGTAAATATGAATGGTTCGTCTCCTATCCCATCAACAACTACCTGGCAACAATCTACATCGGCAACTTTATCCAATTCACGGATACTCTGACAAATGCCAATGGAAGCTATCCGATCGATTATTATGTCCTGCCCCACAATCTGAAAAAAGCACAGAAATATTACAGTACAACCAGGGATATCGTCAAGGTGTTTGAAGAGCTCTACGGGGACTATCCATTTCCCCGGGACGGCATGGGGATGATTGAATCTCCCTATATGGGTATGGAACATCAGGGAGCCATCGCTATTGGGGGTGATTACGGCAAAGCCGACCGCCGCGTTTATGAAAAACTTGATTACGACTACCTTCTGGTACATGAAACAGCTCACGAATGGTGGGGTAACGGAGTGACGATGGATGACATGGCCGAGGCCTGGATCAGCGAAGGGTTTGCCACCTATTCAGAAGCTTTGCTGATGGAGAAAAAGTACGACAGCGACCAATACTGGAAGGTGATTATCGCCAATATGGGAGAGGTTCTGAATTTATGGCCTGTGGTGGGCAAAAGGGGCATCAACGACAACAGCTTCCTGGGAGGAGACATCTACCACAAAGGTGCCATTATCCTTCACAACCTGCGTTGTACGATCAATGACGATTCCCTCTTTTTTCATCTGATCAAGGAGTTTCATACCAGGAATCTGTATAAAGCAGTCACTTCAAACGATTTTCTGCTCCTTGTAAATGAATTGACACAAAAAGACTTCTCCCCATTCTTCAGCAAGTTTCTGTACGACAAAGAGCCACCAGTTCTATCGTATAAATTCATCAGGGAAGGAGACAAATTTTATCTCTCCTACAAGTGGACACGGGTGAAGCCTGGATTTGAGATGCCATTCCTTTTCGTGACAAACAATTCAGTTCAGCATCGGCTAATGGGAACAACGAAGGGCCAAACAGTTGAACTTCAGGATGTAAAATCATTTTCGATAGCCAACCAACACCTCTTTCCAGATGATATCCTGAAAAACTCAATGACATACTTCTGGACATCCATTGATTTTTCCACCAGCTACGCTCAAAAGTAGTTTTCTTGTTATAGATGCAGGTTTATTTGATCATCCGGCTGGGGAACCAGAGCCGGCAACCATTGACCTGAAAGGACGATTTAAGACCTGGTTGCCAAAGTCATGCTAACAGTTAAAAAATAAATCCTGTAAGTGAATAACTCTTTGGGTTTATTCTTCGGAAATAGTTATTTTTGGTTTATCATTGAGTTGAAATCCTATGAACAAAATAATTAAAAAATTTCTTCCGGTTTTACTGTTATTCCTTATAATGGTTAGTTGGAGCAGGGTTACAACGGCCCAGGAACTTCAACTCCGGGAAATCTGTTACCTCGACTACAGGACCGATTTTGCATCGTTGCTCGAAAAAAACAAAGACTCGCTCTTCCCCTCTTCTTCTACTCTTGGAGCCGTGCATTTCTACCGGGGACTCTCCTACCTGGAACAGAGCATGTTCCATCAAGCCATTAAGGATTTCCGGATTGCCCGAACCGATTCCTCTGTTTCGCGAACATTTTGTAATTTCTATATCGGCGTTGCTTTTATGCTTCTGAAAGAGTCTGACAGTATCCTGAAGATCTGCAGCGAAGCACTGAACGTTCCAACAAGCCAGTTGAAGAGCCCTGAATTCTGGCAGAATGCTCCCATCACACAGGACCACATTTTTTCAGGTTATCTTATTGGTACAAACGAGGTGTTAAACAATATAACCGACACCAACCTGATAGACGCCTGTCTCAATTTCGGAACCAAAGACCGCGATTTTCTTGAAGCTTACATCAATTATGGGGTCTGGAATTTTCAGATTGGCCAATTCAATAAAACAATCGACTTATATCAACATGCCCTGGAGCTGGAACCTGCATACGACTCAACGATTATATTATGCATGGGATATGTGTATCGCCTCGCTGGTGATCCCGATCAATCCATGAAAGCCTATATCCTCCTTAAATCAAAATATCCAAAGTTTGCAGAAGGCTATAATAACCGGGGATGTCTATACGCCTATCTGGAAAAAGATAAAAAAGCCGTTTCAACACTCACTACTGCCATCCGTAAAGATAAAACACTATTGGATGCCCTCTGCAACAGGGGACTCGTATACCTGAAATTGAAGAAATATAACCAGGCATTCGACGACTTTTCTGCAGCCATTCAGGTCGATAGCAAATTTGCAGATGCCTACTATTACCGTGGCTTTACCCGTAAAGCGATGGGTGATTTGCCAGGGTCTATTACAGACTACTCCCGGGCCATCGATTTGAAGAAGTAACAACGGGTTGTTGATAAAGTTTTTGTTTTGGTCCTTGACTACTTTTCATTTCCAAATATCTTTATCCGGAATATTTATCGGATCTCGATGCGAAAAATTTTTTTATTCCTTGCTCTCCTGGGATTTTTATTAGATTCCGGAACTTCCTTTTCGCAGACTCAAGGAGTATTAAGCAAGAAATGGTACGGAAACTGGTCGGTTGGGGTTGGCGGAGGGCCAACCATTTTTTATGGCGACCTGAATCCATACCGGATCGCTCCGGGTATATCCACATTCAATGAAATCAAGTATGCAGGAACATTTTCCCTGATCCGTCAGCTCAGTCATGTCTTTGCTTTGCGTGGACAGGCTCTTTACGGCGAGCTCTACAGTGTTCGGAAAAACTACTCGAACGGTGCTCCTATGAACCAGTATTTCACGGGCAACATTCTTGAATACAACCTGAATACCACCATCAACTTCAGCAATCTACTCTTCCGTTACAAACCCAAACGGATCTTTTTTATCTATGGAACGGTGGGCATTGGCATGTCAAATTGGATCACTAAAAAGACCGATCTCGTCACAGGGCAGCCGATCGGAGGTAGTGGAATGAGTAAAAACTGGACAACAGAGTGGGTCGTGCCCGCCGGTTTGGGTGCCTATTTCAACATCTACGACAAAGTTAACCTTGGGCTTGAATGGACCTTGCGTGGCGTCAAATCAGATAATCTGGATGCCACAGTAGGTGGTTTCCCATACGATCTTTATTCACATATCTCTTTAAGCCTGGTGTTCAACATCAATCGCAGAAATCCCGTTGAGCTTGATGCCGTAAATGCAACCATGCCCCCTGTCGTATTCCCCAAACCCCAGGCTCCTGCTGTTGAAAAGCCTGTTAACACTCCCACACCTGCAACCATAGATTCCGGATCTGCTACCAAACCTCTAAATGGTCAGCCTATAAAACTTTCTCCCGAACAAATGCAACTGACACCTGGTACAGCTAAAACAGACACTCCCTCTGTTCAGTCAGATCCTCAGACAACTGCAAGTCAAAAACCATACATGCTCCCCGGCCTTAACGCTGATATTTTCTATCGTATCCAGATCTTCTCTTCTGCAAGCGGACAAAAAAGTGCCAACAGCATACAGGCCTACTTCAAGCTAAGCCAGGCAGTCACAAAAGAGTTCTCGGAAGGATACTACCGCTATTATATCGGCGAGTTTGAAAATGAAGCCGAAGCCAAACAGTTTGTTGCGAGTATTCGCGCCAAACCCAACCTAAAGGGCGCTTTCGTTGTGAAATACATCAACGGAACCCGGGAGCTGACACACCCTAATTAGGTAGGGAGGTAGGGAGGTAGGAAAGTATGTGATCTAGTCATCCAGTGACCTGGTTATGTTTCTCCTGAAGAGTCGCTGCACAGGAATAACGATCCAGGCAGCTCCGCTGATCCATATCAGGGATAGAATGAGCAGGATAAATCCTCCCGGCATCCGGTAAGCGGGGGAGATCAAAGAGGGAAGTATTCCTGCCAATGCACCCGTAATCCCCAGAAGCATTCCGGTTGCGAGAATCAGCAAATATTCCGTAATCAGGATCGTGCGGATGAATTTTTTCCGGAACCCGATGGCCAGATATAACGCAAACTCTCTTGACCGTTCAAGGTTGTTTCTCCAGAGGATGATGCCAAAACCAATGGTTCCGATAAGTACGCCGAAGGCTCCGAGGAGCATAAATATCGAAAGATAGGTATTCTCCACCGAATTAAATTCTGCCAGGCGTTTGGAAGCAGGATCGGCCAGCATGCCGTAATCTACAAAGAGTTCCTCGAGCCTGCCTGCAGTCGCAATGTTGTTGGCAAACGGTCCGTCGACAAGCATGATCCGGGTTCCACTGATCGAAGGAAAATGCAATTTAAGCAGACTGTCTGAAACCAGGATGTGTCCCTGGAAGATGGAATTGTCAAGCCCTCCCATCAGTCTCACTTTCAATTCTTTTCCCAACTCATCCTGGTAAACCAGCGTATCGCCCGTCTCTTTCAATAACCCCCAGGTAATGACAGACTGATCGCAAAATGCCGGTATAACACCAGGTGAAAGTTCACGGCTGAGAGAGAGCCACGGGTGCTCCGGATCTACTTCAGGAAGGCTATTTACAAGCTTGAAAGCATCCAGCGAATCAAAATTCCGCTCTGGAATTCCCAGGATCATGGGTTGTTGTACCTGGTTCAGGTTCAGGCAACTGGCATCATTTCCATCCAGACGGTGAAGTTGATAAAAGTGAACGTTCTGTAGCAGGGGTTCGTCTTCCAGTGCAAAATAGCTTTTCCCGGAAGCGGTGTTGAGGTCATACAACAGCGGCATGGTTGTCTCAGCCCAAAGAAGAAAACCACCTGTTCCCGACTGCCGATCCTGTTCGGATCCATCATAGGTTTTACGGTTGGCGCCTGTGATAACAACTGTAAAGGTTCCCAAGGCGAGCAAGGTGATGGCAGAAATACTCCTGGCCCTCTTCGCCGATCCCAATCTCACTACCATTGCGATCATTCCTTGTTTGCCCGAGGAAGGTTTTCCCGCACGCCAGATTAAAAAAGCATACACAAGTGAAATTCCTCCTATCATCATCAGCCCTCCTGCTGTGAGAAACAATCCAGCATCAGGAGTGGATCTTCCTGAGAGCAAAAAGGCCAGCAAAATGATGGCAATGACCCATAGCAGCGTACCCGTACCAAGCCAGGTCCAATGTCGCCATCTTGCCGGAGTTGGCTTTGACACCTCCATTCCTTTGATCCGGCTGGAGATCATCTGCTTCGTCTGACCTCTGAATGAGAGATACAGAACAGCGGCTGCCAGGAAAAAACCGGAAACAGCACCAATGAAAATGGAAGAAAAGTTCACCTCCATCTCAAGCATCGAGGTTCTCACGGCATCCTGCCAGAACGTATTCAACCCGAAAAGAATGAGATCGTTATAGAGAATTCCGACCACCGATCCCAGGATTACCCCAGGAATGGCCACCAGGAGAGCTTCTGAAAAGAGAATGCGCTGAATAAGTCCTCTCCTGAATCCCAGTCCCGCCAAAACACCTGCCTCGGAGATACGGGTTCCTGCATGCAGGGAAAACAGCATCCCGGTGAGGAGAAGAGAAGAGGCAATAAGGAAAAAACTGAGGCTAAGGAACAGGCCTCCAAAATCTGTCGAATTTGCAGCCGCCAGCTGCCCTTGTTCCCAAACAGGTATGAAATCCAGCTTGTACCAGGAGGGTTGGAGCGTTGACATGAGAGCTGAGTCAAGGGATGACTGGATCACTGGATCGCTGGATGACTGGATGACTGGATGTCTGGATGTCTGGATGTCTGGATGACTGGATTCGGTATGCGACATCCGGAATGAGGTGACACTGCCGAAGGGGTTATCCCACAGCCGTTTACCATCTTCCATTGAAATGAAAGCCTTCGGGGTTCCCTTGTACTTGTTCCAATATGCTTCGTCTTTGTCGCGGATGCGGTTGAGGTTCACCGGTGCGCCGGTTTCCCACTCGTTGCACTGTCCGGCATCACTCATCCCGGGGAAAGCAGGCATCATTGATTCACCGAAAGGAACAGAGGTTAGCGGAATGATTCCTGAAACCTGAAACCTGAAACTCTCCTCTTTCAACCGTCTGAGGGGTCCCATCACAAAATAGGTCATGGTCACTGAATCTCCTTTACGGATCCCAAGATCGTTTGCCAGCCAGTTGGTCACCAGGATCTCTCCGGGCAACAAAGGAGCCGGTAAAATACCATTATCCACAGCAGATACAAACGAATAAGGAGTCTCTTTGTCATGGGAAGCCAGCGTATTGGCCAGGTAGGTCAGGATCGGTTTGGCTTCTGGAAAGGCCTTCAGAACAGCTGCAACAGTTTGGTTATCAAAGAAAATCCTGTCGGTGGTGATCTGGATCAGATCGGAACCTTCAAACTGCTCTGTCCGGATTCCGGCATCCGGCATCTGCCAGGCTGATTTGAGGGCCTCATCAAGTTGTTCAGAACTCAACTCATGGTTTTCACTTGCGGGAACCAGAAGTAGATTGGCCAATCCTTCCAGACCAACACGTGAGGATAACTGATCAATTGACACGAATGCATTGTACGGGGCGCGCTGGTTGCTCTTCAGGCTGAACCTTCCCATCTCCTTCTCTCCGGCTATGGCCGATACCGTAAGGCGAAGGGAAGCAACAGGCTTCTCATCCGCCACGAAAGGGGCATTTTGCGGGGCCAGTTCCACCCTGGGAAGCCGGATCAGGAATGGATCCCCAACCTTAAGCTCTAACTTAGAAGCCAGGTTGGTGCTGATCACAACCTGATCCTTGTGGGGCAACACAATCTGCGAATCCCATAAGCCAGCAAACGTGCTGTCGACACCTGCCACCTGGACCTCCTGTAACCGTTTGCCGGTTAACGTGTTGACTCCAATTCCATTCAGTTGTAACACGGGAGTTACCGCATGGTTCAGTTCGACTGATAGATCGCTCGCCAGGGCCGATCTGAAAAACCGGTCGCCCGATTGCATCGCCCAGCGTGTCGTTCCCAGCCTCAATTCGGTCAGTCTTCCCAGCGAACCTCTTACCGAATCTCCCACCAGAAGAGCACCCGTCAGCACGGCCGTACTGACGATCACACCCACCATCACTGCCAGGTATGGCCTCCGGTAATAGAGAATATTGTTGAAGATCAGCTTTCGAACATTCATGGCTTTTCGATCTTTTCAAGCCTTCCCATGTGAAGCCGGCAGATCTTCTTCATTTTTCCGGCAAGATCCATCGAATGGGTTACCACTACCATCCCCATCTGCTCTTCCCTGTTCAGCTCGGCAAGCAGATCTCCCAGCTCACCGGCATTCGTTTCGTCAAGGGATCCGGTAGGTTCATCGGCCAGCAATAAACCAGGTTTGTTAACAAGAGCCCTCACGACAGCAGCACGCTGGCATTCCCCAACCGAAAGTTCTCCCGGAAGATGGTGGATCAGATGGGTCAGACCAACCCGTTTAATAAGTCGGGAAGCCCTCTCTTCTGCGGCTTTTATGGTTGCTTTGTCCTTTTCAGGAAGAAGCGGAAGGAGGATATTCTCATGGAGGGTGAGCTGGGGAAGCAGGTAGTGCATCTGGAACACGAATCCGATGAAATGGTTTCTGATGGTTGCCAGCTGGTTATCGTTCAGCATGTCTACGGTTTCTCCGTTTAGAACCACACGACCGGCAGATGGACGGTCAAGGGTTCCCAGGATGTTCAGTAACGTACTTTTTCCCGATCCTGAAGGGCCAACGATGGCAATGGAATCCCCCTGCTGAATAGCGAGTGAGATCTCTTTCAGCACGGGGTGATCAAAATTTTTGGATACCTGATGAAGTTCTGCCAGCATGATATTATCGTTTAGATTCGATGATCTGTTCATAGATTCCAACCAGTTGAAGGGTCAGTTTTCCGCAATCAAAGTGTTGCGTTACCGCTTCAATTCCATTCAGGCTCATCTTTTCAAGTTGCGAAGGTGTTTCCAGAACCTCAGCCAGCTTCGCGGCCAGGGCATCAGGGGTATTTGGGTGATAGATCACACCTCCGCCCGTAGCTTCAATGATTTCGGGGAATGCCCCCAGGGCAGGCTGTACAAGTGGAACCCCGGATGCCAGGGCTTCCAGCTGATACAGACCAAAAGCCTCTCCTTTCAAGACCGGTACCGAGAGCAATGAAATATTCTGAAAAAACTCTGTTAGTTTTTCCTGTTGAAAATCATAGTCAATATCAACCTGATCTGCCAGATTTGCCTGTTTCAGCTTACGAACCTGTTCGCGGATATAGGGTTTGTCATCGCCGGTCAATCCACCTGTGGCTGAAAGCCTTACCGATTCAAATGAACGGTTTTTTTTCAGTTCAATGAACGCATCAACAAGGAGGCCGAATCCATTTTCTTCATTCATCCGTGAAAGGAATCCGATCGTTAGCGGATTCGAGGCAGGCGTTGATGGCTCATAAGCGGCGGGATTCACCCCGATATGCACTGTATGGAGCTTTTCAGCAGGAATCTTCATCCGTTGCTGCATCACCCCGGCGTAAAAGTGGCTCACGGCAATGAACCCATCCACATCCTTTCCCTTCTCCGCCATCAACTCCCAAATACGTTCTCTGTATTCGTCGCGCATGGCATCCACCCAAACATCCTCATCCTGAAGGGAAAAGATTACAGGTACCTGTATCTCTTCCCTGATTCTCCCGGCCAATCCAAGAAGCAGTGCGTTTGACAGATGTACCACATCGGGTTGTTCTTTTTTGAGAAACTCCACCAGCACTTCGAGCTCTTTCCACTGGTTCCCTTCACTCCCCAACAGCATCGATTCGGTCATCTCTTCCAGTCCCTCAGCCCGGGTTGACCCTGCTTTATGGGCCGCAAAATTCAGGACAGGTCCCGAGTTGAGGAGACGTTCCATAAATTCCGGCATATTTCTGAGCCAGCGGAAGTGTTGTTTCAGGTAGAGATTCACGGCTCCGTAAAAAACCGGAATCCCGTCGGGATGAGTTTCGCCGTCAAGGGATAAAGGCAGGTACATGGGAACTGTAAGGGCATCGTGACCTTCGTGGCGCAAAGACTTCACCAGGGCGCTGTCGCGCAGACAATTTCCGCAATAGAATGTTCCGCCAAATCCCGGTACTATTTGTATGATCTTCATCGCTTTATCTTATTGATCCGGATGAGTTGGTTATTAGTCGCTGTTCTTTGGTTATTTGTCATTGGTGTTTCATTCTGATGCCGGCCCGAAAGCATAGAGGGTTCCGTCGTGTGCCCCAACCAGGATCAATCCCGCCGTGACTGCCGGCGTGGCCGTGATCTGGCTGCCGATTTCGTAAACCCAGATTTCTTTTCCGGTTGTCAAATCAACCAGGTGCAAACGGCCGTCGGAAGAGGCAACCACCACCAGCTCGTTGGCGATGACCGGGGAGGCGTCCACCTTTCCAAGGGCTTTGAATTTCCACAAGAGTTCGCCAGTATTCGCCTGGAAACAATAGAGATAACGATTCTGGGATCCAATTACCACCCGGTCTCCCTTCACAGCCGGAGAAGAGATAAAAGGGCCTCCTCCATCACTCTTCCACAGGATTTTCTTTTGTTTCAGGTTGACACAAAAGAACTCGCCGTCGTAGTTGCCAAACCAGGCATTTTCTCCCCGGATGGCTGCCGATGAGGCAATGTAGGTTCCCAGGTTGATCGTATCATCCGCTTTGCCGGTCGTGGTGTTTACCAGGTGAAGGTAGCCGTCGCAACCTCCAAATACCGCCATATTTCCGCTGACCGCCGCCGCTCCGTTGATGAAATTGTTCGACTCGTATTTCCATAGTGACTTCCCTGAAGCGGCATCCACCGCATGGAGATTGTAGTCATAACTCCCGGTGAGAATCTCTTTCTGTTTGCCATTGGCCAACCAGGTCCAGTTGGATGAGCCCGAAATCTGACCCTCCGTGGCATACTTCCATCTAAGCCTACCTGACTCAGAATCAAGTGCATAGATGATCCCTTCCAGTGAGCCTACATAAATTGTACGATCCAGGAATAACGGTGCCGCCTCAACGGAAGTGCCGGCTTCAAATTTCCACCTGAGTTTGCCGTCGCGGGAAAGGGCATAGATGAACCCGTCGTCAGATCCGAAGAAGATTCCGTTATCACAGATTACCGGGGAGGATTTGATCGCATCTCCGGCATTGAACGTCCAACGTAATTTCAACGGTGGTTTCAGAACAGTCTGCGACACCCCTGTCAAACCTGGATCACCCCTGAACGACGGCCAGCAATCGGGACCAACAGACTGGCTGTTAACCTCCTCTGAAACAACCAAGGACAATAAAATGACACAAACCACCAGGCTTACTGCCAAGCGGCAATGGCGCAACCACCGCCAGCTATTTTCCTTGTTATCCATCATAATTTTCATCCATTTTTAGCCCTCCATCACTCCCCTAC
>JACZJJ010000087.1 GCA_014860625.1 Bacteroidales bacterium
AGATTAAGTAAGAGGTAAGACGTAAGACGAAACACGAAATACGAAATACGAAATACGAGATACGAAATACGAATTACGAAATACGAAATACGAAATACGAAGTATCAAATATCCAGCATCTAGTATCCAGTGATCCAGTGATCCAGTGATCCAGTGATCCAGTGATCCAGTCATCCAGTCATCCAGTCATCCAGTCATCCAGTGATCCAGTTATCCGGTTATCCAGTGATCCAGTTATCCGGTTATCTAGTATCTTTGCATGGATGCTTCAACAATTCAACTCATTTATTTCCAAGAATGGTTTGTTCCAACCGGAACAACGGGTGCTGCTTGCCGTCTCGGGAGGAGTGGATTCGATGGTGATGGCAGAGCTCTTTTCCCAGGCTGGCTTCCGCTTTGGAATCGCTCATTGCAATTTTCAGCTGAGGGGATCTGAGTCGGATGACGATGAACGATTTGTTCAATCCATTGCAGATCAGTATGATGTTCCGTTTTACTTCACAAAATTCTGCACTACCGCTTTCGCCGATCTCCGTAAAATATCGATCCAGATGGCTGCCAGGGAGCTTCGTTATGCCTGGTTTGAAGAGGTCCGGCATCAGGATGGATTTGATCTCATTGCAACAGCCCATCACAAGGATGACCAGGTAGAAACCTTTTTTATCAACCTTCTTCGTGGCACAGGAATCGCCGGATTACACGGAATCCCGCTTCGAAACGGTAAGGTGATACGTCCCCTGCTCTTTACTTCACGGGAGCAAATTGTATCGTTCGCAGATGAGAAAAATATCTCCTTCCGCGAAGACAGTTCGAACAACTCACTGCATTACACCCGCAACATCATCAGGCATCAACTGATTCCGATGCTGCAATCCATTGATCCTGATTATTCCAGTCAAGTCACAGCCACCATTGAAAGAATTCAGGGCATCGAGGCCGTCCTGAAACCCATTGTCGAAACGTGCCGAAAAAAGGTAATCCAACGTGAGGATAGCAAATGGGTTGTTGAGATCAGCGAACTCAGAAAACTGAAACCCCTCAAAGCCTGGATGCATGAGCTCTTCTCCCCATTCGGGTTCAACGAACCGACGATCCAACAGATCATCGAGTCGTTCGACAAGGAGAGCGGCAAGACGTTTTACTCATCCGATTACCGTATCATCAAAGACCGAAGTCAGCTGATCATCACGGTTCAGGGCAATGAAACACCGGATGAGACACATGAATCGCTGGTTATTGATGAAGCAACAATGACTGTTGATTTTCCGATCCGGTTATCTTTTCAATCCGTCACCAGAAAAAACGACGATCCGATCAGTCCCGATAAAAACAGGGCGACACTTGACAGGGAAAAGCTCGCCTTTCCGCTTACACTCAGAAGGTGGGAGCCTGGCGATTTCTTCCGTCCCTTTGGGATGAACAAGCGGAAAAAATTGAGTGATTTCTTCATCGATGAAAAAATTCCGATCCCCGATAAAGAGAGCTGCTGGTTGTTATGTTCGGCCGGTCAGATTGTTTGGGTAATCGGACACCGGATCGACCACCGATTCAGGGTGACAAATCACACCAACGAGCTTCTGGTAGTGGATTACCTTCTCTGATACAAATAAAATATCTACCTTTGTACATCCAAAAATTTAATGCTGAATCACATGAGAAAATTTGCTATTTCCGGATTGGTGCTACTGATGCTGCCACTACTCTCTTTTAGCCAGGTACTCGATCCGGTAAAATGGTCGTTCAAGACCGAGCGCACCAGTCAGGATGAAGCCACCCTGATGCTTATTGCCAAAGTTGACAATGGCTGGCACTTATACTCCCAGCATCTTCCCGAAGGGGGTCCTTTACCCACCGTATTCACCTTCAACGAAAGCAAGGATTACACCCTCATTGGTGAAGCATCCGAACCAAAAGGCGTTGAAGAGTACGATCCCAATTTTGAGATGAACCTGAAATTCTTTGACGGGACAGTGGTGTTCAAACAGAAGATTAAGATACTGACCACCAAGGCCTTTACCATAACCGGTGAGTTGGAGTTCATGTGCTGTGACGATAAACGGTGCCTTCCTCCAACCGGTGTCGACATGCAATTTAGCTTTGAAGCCGCCAAACCTTCTGTAGAGGAACAGAAGAAAGACCCTGTTGTAACGGTTGTTCTTACTGCGGATGCCACTGGCGACACCACCCTTGCGGTTGAAGAGGCCAAACAGGAGACCGTTGAAGTAGCCGTTATTGAAGCTCCCCAAGAGACAACCACCGGGGAGAGTGATTCCATGTGGGTATTCTTTGTGGTGGCCCTGCTTGCCGGTTTCGCCGGAGCGCTCACGCCCTGTGTCTACCCGATGATCCCTATGACGGTAACCTTCTTCATGAGCAGCAGTAAAAGCAAAGCCGGTGCAAAGTTCAACGCCCTCTTCTACGGGCTTTCGATCATTGTCATCTATACCTTTATCGGTGTGCTGGTTACAGTTCTTTTTGGCTCCGACTCCATTAAAAACATCAGTGCCAACTGGATCACCAACATCATCTTCTTCCTGCTCTTCACCGCTTTTGCCGCATCGTTCTTCGGACTGTTTGAGATCGTGCTGCCTTCCAAACTGACGAATAAATCAGATCAGCAGGTCGACAAAGGCGGGTTGATCGGAACTTTTTTCATGGCGCTCACACTGGTGCTTGTCTCCTTCTCATGCACAGCTCCCTTTATCGGAGGCATCCTGGTAGAGGCTTCATCAGGAAGTATTCTCAAACCAACCATTGGGATGTTCGGCTTTTCGCTGGCTTTTGCTCTCCCCTTTACCATCCTTGCCTTCTTCCCTTCGATGATGAGCAAGATGCCGAAATCAGGTGGCTGGCTGAATTCCGTAAAAGTTGTTCTGGGTTTTGTCATTCTTGCCCTGGGAATGAAATTCCTGCTGGTACCCAACCAGGCTCTCGGCTGGGGAATTACCCGTGAATTCTTTATCGCGATCTGGATCGTCCTCTTCACCCTCATGGGATTGTACCTGATGGGAAAGATCAAATTCTCCCACGACAGTGACCTTCCATATATTGGAGTTCCCAGGCTGTTCCTCATCATTGCCACCTTCACGTTTGTCGTCTATCTCCTTCCGGGCATGATTGGCGCCCCGCTGAGAAGTGTCTCGGCCTTCCTGCCGGCAGAGTCATCTTTCAATCTGGTTGAGATCATTCAGGAGAACCGTGGAAGCGGACCTGCTGAGGAGAACAAATGGACCTTGTGTGAAGAACCGAAACACGGTGATATCCTGAAACTTGCTCATGGCCTCCAGGGATATTTCGACTACGACCAGGCTCTTGCCTGCGCCAGGCAGCAAAACAAACCGGTACTGATTGACTTCACAGGTCACGGCTGTGTGAACTGTAAAGTGATGGAACGTACCGTATGGCCCGACCCAACTGTTATGAACCGGCTCCGGAACGATTACATCATCGCAGCCCTCTATGTGGACGAACGGACCGAACTCCCCGAGTCGGAATGGATCACCTCCACGGTCGACGGGAAGGTAAAGAAGACGCTGGGCAGAAAGAACGTCGATTTTGAGATCTCCCGGTTCAACGTCAATGCCCAACCTTATTATGTGCTGATCGACACGTCGGGGGAAATGCTGATACCGCCCCGGGCATTCGATACCGACGTTCAGGGATTTATTGACTTCCTGGATAAAGGGTTAGAGACATTTCACAGCAAGCAGAAGTAATCAGTCGGTTTCCGGCAGTAACACAAACACATGAAAAACCTCCTTAACCTGCTCGTTGTGCTTCTCATCACTGCAGGAAGCACAACCGGCCAGCTATTTACGATGGTTCCTTCGGGCCTGCAGCCACTGAGTAACAGCCATGTGGCATGGGGCGATTACGACAACGACGGCGATCTCGACATCGTCCTGACAGGCGAGCCGGGCAGCACGATACCGGCCACCTATATCTATCAGAATAACAACGGGACCTTTCAGGAGACGGGTGCCGGCCTTCCCGGACTAAGCGACGGATCGGCTTCCTGGGGAGATTACGACCAGGATGGGGACCTGGACCTGCTGCTGGTTGGCCGCAACAATAACAATGTTGCTACCTCGATGATCCTTGAAAATGACAATGGCACCTTTGCTCCTTCGGGCATTGACCTCCCCGGAATCAAGAACGGAGAGGCTGAATGGGGCGACTTCGACAACGACGGCGACCTCGATATCCTGATGGCAGGAACTCATGAAGGGCTGACTTTTTACACCCTGATTATGCGGAACGATGGCAACAGCCAGTTCAGCGACCTTGGCGAACATTTCCCCGGAATCCAGAATGCATCGGTGGCCTGGGTGGATTACAACAACGACGGCAAGCTTGATGTTATGATTGGCGGCGACAGCGGGGGCGGAATGATCACCCGTTTGTACAAGCAAGAGACCGGGACCTTCACGGAAGTCGATCCGGAAGGTTTCATGGGATTGAGCACCGGAGATATCAAATGGGGCGATCTTGATAACGATGGCGACATGGACCTGTTGCTTGCCGGCGTTGACATGTACCTCGACGGGCACATCATGTTATACAGGAACGACGGCAATGATCAGTTCACGGCATTCTATTCCCTGCAGAACCCCATTGCCTTCACCGCCGTTGACCTGGCCGACTACAACAACGATGGCTGGCTGGATATCATGGTCATCGGGAAGATCGTTGGCTGCGGAACAACAGCGGCAACCATGCTCTACAGAAATGAAACATTCATGAATTTTTTTGAAGAGAGCACCCTCATCCCCGGAATTAAAAACGGCGATGTCACGTGGGGCGATTTCAACAATGACGGCGCCACTGATCTTCTCTTTACAGGTCTCGACGGCTTTGATGCGCCCAAAACCCTGATTTACAAGAACAATGGCGGCAGCGGGATATTTTCTGCCAATACTCCTCCTGTGATGCCGGATGGACTTGTTGCGGAGACCAGTGGTACACAAGCTTCCATCCGATGGAACCGTGCAACCGATGCCCAAACCCCATCCATGGGGTTGAGTTACAATCTCTATATTGGAACTGCCTCTTCATCTCCTGATGTCGTAGCGCCAAATGCTGACCCTCTTTCCGGTATCCGGCATCTGGCATCCATTGGCAACACGTGCCAGGATACCAGCTGGACCATTTCAGGACTGCTTGACGGCACCTACTATTGGAGTGTGCAGGCAATCGATAACGGCTTCATGGGAAGCAGTTTCTCGCCCGAAAAAACGTTTACGGTCAATGCGGTTGGCATTCATAAAATTGATGGTGAACACATGATTGTGATTTCCCCCAACCCGGCTAAGACCTATATTGATGTAACGATACGAGATACGAGATACGGGATATCCCGGCCTGGATCCAGCATCCGGCATCCGGCATCCCGCATCGAGATCCTGAATATGATGGGAACAACCATTACATCCATTTCGGTTTCGGGATCTGTGAGCAGAATTGATGTTTCAACACTGGCTTCAGGGTTGTACATGGTCCGGATCAGTAACGGTGATCAGGTCCTCGTAAAGAGGTTTATGAAGGAGTAGGAGGTTGCTCTTACTTCGAAAGTTCCGCGAAATACTTGAAAAAATAAGGGATCGTTTCGATACCTCTGAAGAAATTCTCAAGAGGGTAGTTCTCATTGGGCGAGTGGCAGGCATCGGTTTCAAGGCCGAATCCCAGCAGGATTGACTTCACTCCCAGCACCTGTTCAAAAGTTGAGATGATGGGAATGCTACCACCGCTTCTTACCGGAACAGGAACTTTTCCAAACGTTGCCTCCATGGCTTTGCTGGCAGCCAGGTAACCCGGTGTATCAATCGGCGAAACATAGGCCTGACCGCCGTGCAGTGCTCTTACCTTGACCTTCACAGTGTCGGGAGCTATGGAAAGAACGTGTTTTTCAAAAAGTTCAGAAATTTTAAGGTGATCCTGGTTGGGTACCAGCCGCATAGAGATCTTGGCATAGGCTTTGGAAGGAAGAACCGTTTTGGATCCCTCTCCCTGATAACCTCCCCAAATACCGTTGACATCGAGTGACGGACGGATGCCGGTTCGCTCACGGGTGGTATATCCCGCTTCACCGTCGAGTGCTGCCACATCGATGGACTTTTTATACTCTTCCTCATCGAACGGTGCCTGCGCCATCAGTTTTCTCTCATCATCGCTGATGACGACAACATCATCATAGAACCCGGGGATCGTGATCCTGCCGTTTTCATCGGTGAGAGAGGCAACCAGTTTGGTGAGAACGTTGGCAGGATTTGCCACAGCGCCTCCAAAGAGTCCTGAGTGGAGATCGTGATCGGGCCCGGTCAGTTCCACCTCCATATAGGCTAACCCGCGTAAACCAATCGTAACCGATGGACAGTCCATCGAAATCATCCCGGTATCGGAAACCAGGATAATATCAGACTTCAACATCTCCCTGTGCTCAATGCAGAATGCTTCGAGGTTGGGGGAACCAATCTCCTCCTCGCCCTCAATCATGAATTTGACATTGCAGGGAAGGGTATTGGTTTTCACCATTAGCTCAAATGCTTTCGCCTGCATAAACGCCTGCCCTTTGTCATCATCCGCGCCTCTGGCGTAAATCTTACCGTTCCTTACTTCTGGTTTAAAGGGTGGGGATTCCCAGAGATCCAGCGGATCTACCGGCATCACGTCATAATGGCCATAAACCAGAACTGTGGGAAGTGAAGGATCTATGATCTTTTCTCCGTAAACAACAGGGTTTCCTTTTGTAGGGAGTACTTCAGCTTTGTCGGCACCGGCTTCCCTGATAGATTTTTTCCAGTATTCAGCAGCTTTGACCATGTCCTCTTTCCGCTCTTTTTCTGAACTGATGGAGGGAATTCTGATCAATCCAAAAAGTTCATCGAGGAAACGATCTTTGTGAGTTTCAATGTAGGTGTTGATGTAATTCATTCGTCCTTAAAATTATGCGGCAAAGGTAGAGATTTTACCTTATTTTTGCAAAATTGTTTCAACAATAAGGCGAATCACAGGACATGGATACATTTTCATATTTAAATAATCTGGATAATTCGGTGTTTGAAGAGATGTATGAGAACTTTCAGGCAAATCCGGAATCGGTAGATGAAAGCTGGCGGAAATTTTTTGAAGGATTTGAGTTCTGTCAGGTCAACTACAAAGCGGAGAAAGGGAAGTCGTTCATCATTCCGAATGAGTTTCTTGTAATGAACCTGATCAGGGGGTACCGTGAGCGGGGGCATCTGTTTACAAAAACCAATCCCGTCAGAACCCGACGTGAATACACCCCTACCCTCGACCTGGAGAATTTCGACCTTGAAAAGAGCGAGCTCAACAAGACCTTTCAGGCAGGAAAAGAGATTGGTATTGGGAATGCCACACTGAAATCTATCATCGACAACCTCAACGAAACCTATTGCCAATCGATCGGGGTGGAATACATGTTCATCCGCAAACCCGAAATGGTGAAGTGGCTTCAGAACAAGATGGAATTAACGCGCAACCGCCCCTCTTTTTCGGTGAAAGAGAAGAGTCACATTCTCACCAAACTGGCGGAAGCGGTATTGTTTGAAAAATTCATCCACAAGAAATTTCCGGGACATAAGAGCTTCAGCCTGGAAGGGTGTGAATCGCTGATCCCTGCTCTTGAAACAGTTGTGTCTGTTGGCAAGGAGCTCGGCAATGAAGAGTTCATCTTCGGCATGGCACATCGCGGACGGTTGAACGTGCTGGCTCATATTATGCATAAGCCCTATTTCCAGATATTCTCGGAGTTTGAAGGCAAGGAGTACGAAGATGAACAATTGCTGGGCGACGTAAAATATCACCTCGGGTTTTCAACGGATATCCCGGCTGATGACGGTAGCCGGATTCACCTTACGATGTGTCCCAACCCGTCGCATCTGGAAGCCGTGGATCCTGTTGTTGAAGGGCTTTCCAGGGGACTGATCGAAAAGGTCTACAAAGGGAATACCGACAAAGTCTCTCCGGTTCTGATCCATGGAGATGCATCCGTCTCCGGACAGGGCATTATTTACGAGATTCTCCAGATGTCGGAGTTGCCTGGCTATACGGCAGGCGGGACGGTACATCTTGTAGTTAACAACCAGATCGGGTTTACGACCAACTACCTGGAGGGAAGATCCAGTACCTATTGCACCGATGTAGCCAAAACCATCCAGTCTCCAATCTTCCACGTCAATGCCGACGATGTGGAAGCGGTTGTCTATACCGTCAAACTGGCCATGGAATTCCGCCAGAAATTCAGGAAAGATGTCTTCATCGATCTCCTCGGATACCGGAAATATGGCCACAACGAGAGCGATGAACCAAGATTTACTCAGCCTATTCTATACAATGCAATTGAGAAACATGCTGACCCGCTGGAGATCTATTTGAACAAACTGGAAACGGAAGGAAGTCTCGCCAATATTGACTCCGAACAGATCCACCACAAGATCAAAGAGAAGCTGGATCAGTGTTTCGAAAAATCGAAAACGGTAGAGAAAGCCAATATCGATCCGTTCCTGGGTTCGATGTGGCAGGGGATCCGAAAAGCCACTGCCAACGATTTTCTCCGCTCACCTGACACCGGGGTGCCGGAACAGATTCTTCGGAAAATCGGGACCAAACTGACCGAACTCCCTGAAGGGATTCCATTTTTTCGTAAAATCGTCAAGCTTCAGGGCGACCGCAAAGCCATGCTGGACAACAACAAGCTCGACTGGGCAATGGCTGAGCTTCTGGCATACGGATCCCTGCTTGTGGAGGGAATTCCTGTGAGACTCAGCGGCCAGGATTCGCAACGGGGAACCTTTTCTCACCGGCATTCTGTACTCACCCTTGAGGACTCGGAGGAGAAGTACCTCCCCTTAGACCACCTCTCTCCCGACCAGGCCAAATTCAATGTATACAACTCCCCGCTTTCGGAATACGGCGTGCTCGGGTTTGACTACGGCTATGCACTTGCCCGACCCGACAGTCTCACTATCTGGGAAGCTCAGTTCGGCGACTTCAGCAACGGAGCGCAGGTGATCACCGATCAGTATATCTGTTCGGCAGAAGAAAAATGGCGGGTGATGAACAACCTCGTTCTTTACCTCCCGCACGGATATGAGGGCCAGGGGCCAGAGCATTCGAGCGGCCGGATCGAACGGTTCCTCTCCATCTGCGGACATCTCAATATCCAGGTAGTGAACCTGACCACACCGGCCAACTTATTCCATGCATTGCGGCGGCAAATGCACAGGGATATCCGGAAGCCATTGATTGTTTTTACCCCAAAAAGCCTGTTACGACATCCCCGATGCGTTTCCACGATCGAAGATCTTGCTTCAGGAGGCTTCCGGGAGGTCATTGATGACAGCGGTGTCGATCCAAAGAAGGTCACGAAACTTGTTTTCTGTTCAGGGAAGATCTACTACGACATCCTGCAGAAGAGGGAAGAGATTGGCAAAGAGGATATTGCGCTCATCCGGATTGAACAGATTTACCCATTTCCATACGAGCAAATCCGTGAGATCCTCCACAGGTATCCCATGGCCTCACAGTATGAATGGGTGCAGGAGGAACCGGCTAACATGGGTTCCTGGAATTTCATCCGTGATATTTTCAGTGATGTCACCTTAAATTATGTTGCCCGGCCACCCAGCGGAACGACTGCAACCGGTTCATCCCAGCTTCACAAGATCCAGCAAACCCTGCTTGCCGAAAAAGCGCTGGGGATGTGCACCTGCGAACATACCTTCGGATCCTGCAAGCTTGAGTGTGCCATATAACATTTTGTTCCGTATTTTTGCAACGCAAACCTGAATTTTACGTAAACCCCGACATGATAGAGATAAAAGTTCCCAGTCCGGGAGAATCCATCACACAGGTCCAGATCGCACGCTGGATGATAGAGGATGGAGAAACTGTTGAGAAAGACCAGGAGATTGTTGAGATCGACTCTGATAAAGCGACTTTCCCTGTTGCAGCTCCGGAAAGCGGCATCGTGACCATCAAGGTCCCGGAAGGAGAGACGGTTGATGTTGGCGC